>JBMCMH010000051.1:0-17241 GCA_048614515.1 Alkalispirochaeta sp.
AACGGCGAGATCCGCTTCTATCCCAAGCACTGGGAAAATACCTATTCTCACTGGCTCGAGAACATTCGCGACTGGTGCATCAGCCGCCAGTTGTGGTGGGGCCACCGCATCCCCGTCTGGTACGATGACGACACCGGCGAGATGATCGTCAGTCGTACCGATCCCACCGAGGACCCGGCCAACGCCGGACGTACCCTTCGGCAGGACCCGGATGTTCTGGACACTTGGTTCTCGAGTTGGCTGTGGCCCTTCAGTACCCTGGGGTGGCCGGAGCAGACCGCGGACCTAGAACGCTTTTATCCCACCACCACATTGGTCACTGCCTACGACATCATCTTCTTCTGGGTGGCGCGCATGATCATGGCAGGGCTTGAGTTCATGGGGGAAGTTCCCTTCCGGGATATCTACATTACCGGATTGGTCCGGGATATTCAGGGGCGCAAGATGTCCAAGAGTCTCGGAAACGGGATCGATCCTCTGGACGTAGTGGATCAGTACGGAGCCGATAGCCATAAGTTTACGCTGGCGTATCTCAGTGTCCAAGGTTCCGATGTACCGATCGCCCCGGATAGCTTTCAGCTGGGGAGTAAATTCGCCAACAAAATTTGGAACGCCACCCGGTTTCTGCTGATGAACCTCAACGGTCGCACCTTGATTCCTTTTGATCGGATCGAGTTACGCGATGTAGATCGCTGGATCTATTACCGGCTGAATCAGGCCGTGAAGACGGTACGATCGGGAATGGAAAACTACCGCATGGACGAGGCTTCACGGGCGGTGTACGAGTTTTTCTGGAATGAGTTCTGCGACTGGTATATTGAGGTTTCCAAGTTGGGGCTCTACTCGGAGGATGAAGCGGAGAAGGATCGAGGCGCGTCGATGGTGCTCTACGTTCTGGAAGAAGCACTGCGTTTGATGCATCCCTTTATGAGCTTTATCTCCGAGGAGATCTGGCAAAAGCTGCCGAAGGAAATCGAGCCTGCCGATGGATCGGGCCGCCCCGATGCGGTAATTGTGGGTCGTTATCCGCAGCTGCACCCCGAGCGGGAGGATACGGCGGCTCAGACCGCGGCGGATGGATTTGCGGCGGTGCAGGAGCTGGTGCGCGGCGTCCGAACGATCCGCAGTGAGTTTACGATCCCCCCCACGAGGACGTTCGATGTATACGTCCGCGTTGCCGACGGCCGCCCGGAGCTCGGGGAGTTTTTCCGGCGCAACGCGGCCTACGCCCGGTTGCTCGCAAACCTCTCCTCCCTGGAAATCGGTGATGAGGACGGCCGCCGGGAAGGATCGGTAGCGGTTGTCGGCAGTGGATTTGAGGCGTATCTGTACGTTCGTGAGCTGATCGATGTGGACGAGCAGCTCCGGCGGCTGGACAAGAGCATTGCCAAGATCGAAAAAGGGCTGCACCAGGCGGAGCGAAAACTTTCCAACGAAGGGTTCATCGCCAAGGCTAGGCTGGAAGTGGTGGAGGCGGAGCGCGCCAAGGCGGCCGATCTGCGGGATCAGTTGGAACGGACGCAGGCAGTCCGCACGGAGTTGGCGAGGTCCTAAGGGGTGTATACACAAAGTTGTTGCGGTGTGGTGGAGAAGTGCCGGCCGGAAAAGGAGTTGCGACTGCACACCGGTGGCTGACGGCTCAAATCCCTACGGGGTATAGGAATGCTGAGACTTTGCAACACGCTTCTATATACAGCCTATTCCTCCGTCCCCAGGGGGTGATCGCGGAGTTCCCTGATCCACAGCGACGTGTGGATCAGGATTTCCGCATAGACCCGCATGAGCATGAGAAACAGAACAGCCGAGGCAAGAACCCCATACACAATGAGGCGGCGCCCGGCGCTGCGGACGGCGAGTCCCGCCAACCATGATGCCCCTTGCCACACAACGGCTGCTCCCAACACCGGAATGATCGAACCCCGCACCCGCAGCGGTACGCCCGATCCCAGCCGAATGAGACTCCATAGGACGACGGTAAGGATTACGGTGGAACTTCCGACGGCGCCGACGTGCAGCATGAACCCCGAAACCGGGAGGTGGGGCTCCATAATGCGCGCCATGAGATTGAGCAATGCCGTAGCGTAGATCAGCAATAGAAACAGTCCGCTCAACGCTACCGCCCGGGCGCGACCTCTTGCGGGAGATACCGCCATGCCGAATCCGGCGCGGACCACTCGGTGCACATCGAAAAAAAGCTGGTGCACCGACCACAGGAATACCGCAAAACTGGCAATTGACAGGGAGCCGGGACTGTTGGCCAACCGGGACATACTGGTATTGATCGATACCTGGGCGGAGTTGGGAAGCACGCCCAAGAATTGATCCTGCAGGAGTTCTTGCACCTCCGGCGTGAGCGCGATACTACCGGCCACACTGAGCAGGAACAGCAGGGGCACCGTGGCAAAGAGGGCGGAAAAACTGAGCCCCTTGGCCAGCAGTGGACCATGGATTTCGATATAGCGACGAATGATCCGTTTCGTTCGAATGTGCAACTGAGCCATCGTTCCGCCAGACTACGGTGTGCCTCGCGCTTTGCCAAGCCGCTTTGTGGTTTGATTCGTTGCCCGGGTGGGGCGGCCATGGTATGATCCGGGCATGGTTGAAGTGAGTAGCATCCGGCCGCGCCTGGTGGTGGTCATAGCAGTATGTATGACTGTTATTACGGTGGTGGTGGCACAGGAGAACTACCAGAAAACCTATGCCCTGCGGTCTGCCGAATACGAAGCGTTGCGGACGCTGTATATCGAGCAGGGAAGTGCGTTACCGTTCAGTTCTGGACCGTTTTCCGAGGCGGAGATCAGGGCCGCAATGGACCGCCTGGAATACCCGCTTCTGTCGCGGGCAGGTCGAACCACCTATGACTGGCTGCAGGAACGTCTGCGAAAAACTCCGGACTATCAAGAGGAGGGCGGCCGCTTTCAGTTTGAGGTGGCACCGGAGTTTTCTTTTGAGGGATACGCGCACACGGACGGGGACAATCCGCTGTGGGAGCACCGCTGGGAGGACCGTCGCCCGTTTGCCCGATTGCCGCTGGAGGCGTGGGTTTCCAACCACGCCTACGGCATCTTCGACCTGGCGTTCATGAAGAACATTCCCGATTTTAGTCTCTACCCGACCTACAGCTCGGGCAGTCAGTACCAGTTCGACGAAGACGGCGACTTCGGATTCTCCACCGAAGAAGAGGACCCGTGGTCCAACCTACCCACGAACGTGAACACATTGGACGTCCAGTTTCCCCATCGAGCGTTTCTGTCGGTCGGTGGGGACCGGTGGAACGCGCAAGTTGGCCGTGACATTATCGACTGGGGCAACGGCCGCACCGGCAATCTGTATATCTCGGATTACGCCGACTGGCACGATGCACTGCAGCTATCGACGTTCTGGGAGCGGTTCAAGTTCTCATGGATCTGGGTCAGTCTCGACGGACACCTTACCAGCGATGAACGGGAGTTCGAGATTTACCAGGTGGGGTGGGATACCGATGGGGATGGAGTTATCGACACCACAGAGGACCCCGACAACGGCGGCGAGGATCTCGATCCCGAGACTGATAACGTGGGTCCCTTTGTGGTGGCTCGTCCCGACGCGGAACACAAGAATCTCATTGCTCAGCGGTTCGAGCTGCGCCTATGGGATCGATTGGGACTGGTGTATACCGAAGGAATCATCTTTGGCCGACAACGGGTGGAGTTGCGCCACCTGAATCCGCTCTACCACTATCATAATCTGTACACCAACACGCAGAATATCGGCAACGCGCACCGCAGTTTCGAGTTCGATTTTGCCGTGACTCCGGGTTTATCGTTGTACGGTATTATTAGTCCCGATCAGTGGACGAGCCCTCTCGAACCCGAGACCGAACTCAGGGATGAGCCCAATGCGGTTGCCTATCTCCTCGGTCTGGACTATCGTCGGCCTGTCGGCAGTGGATACCTGAAAGGGGTGCTGGAAGGGGTGTACGCCACGCCGTGGATGCATATTCACAATAGTCCCTTGACGAGTATAACTAACCGGCGCTTTGTCATGGCGCAGCACGGAAATGAACGCACACAGATCTGGATCGACCGTCCACTCGGTCACTACGGCGGTAACGACTTTGCTTTAGTCTGGATGGATGTCTCCTACGGTGAAGTTGGGCGCTATCGGTATGGGTTTAATACCTACTACGAGGGAGACGGGTCGGTTCCGATTAATGCGCTCCTGCAGAGCAAAGTTACCAGTGGGCTTAGAGACTCACCGACGGAAGAGGACGCTGCCATGGCGGCTCCATCTTCTGGGTATACTGCTGGTGACGACTCTGATGGCGCGACGCAGTGGCGAACCGCCGCCAGTCTCTACGGAGAGATTTGGCCATGGTTCTTGAAAAACTATAACGGCAACGATACTACCCGCACCCTGAGCATCGGCTCAGAGCTTTCTGCACAGTGGACGCGGAACCGCCTTAATCTGGAGTCGGATTGGGCGTTTGATCTTCAATGGGTAGTATCCGCGACGATTGGATTCTAGTGCATGAAAATTGCGATCGTCTTTGAGATCTTTTATCCCACCGTAAACGGAATCATCACTTCCTCGGTGAACCTCGCGGAAAACCTAATAGATCAGGGCCACGAGGTGGTGTTCTATGCTCCCGCCTGGAAAGTGTACGATGAGCCGGTAATAAACGGACGCATTCCGGTGAGGTATTTCAAGAGCTGGTACAACTGGGGCTATCCTGGAATGCGCAGCGTACTCCCCTGGAACCGTTCGGTGGAGGTGGCGCTTCGTCGGGAAGGAGTGGATGTAGTCCACATTACCGGCCCGTGGCTCTTGACGTGGGCGACAATTCGGGCTGCCGGAAACCTCGGCATTCCGGTGGTGCACACGTTTCACACCATGCTTCACGAGCCCAGCTACATCCGGTATATGTTTCGCACCTCGCTCATGGTTCCGGTGATCCAGGCGATCGTCTGGTCGTACTACGGGCTCTACGTGCGCCGTGCACGGATCAACACCGCACCCAGTATGATGGCCTGTAATCAGCTGCGTGCCCACTTCCCCGATGCCGATGTGCGGTTCATTTCCAACGGAGTCGATGTTGATCGGTTTAAGACGTACGCGTCCCTAGAAGAGCTTCGCTCACGCTATCCGTACCACAACGATCACACGTTTATCTTTGTGGGACGCCTGGGACAGGAAAAATCGGTGGATGAGCTCATCGATGCCATGGCGTTGGTGGTGGAGCGGGACCCGGAGGCGCGCCTCCTCATCGTAGGCGATGGCCCGTTCCGTCGACGCTACCAGGCGCATATCCACCACCGGGGCCTGAGCAAGTATGTCATCATGTTAGGTCGTGTTCCCTACACAGAGCTTATCGCCAGCGGTTTGATCCACCACTCCCTGGCGTTCGTCACCGCCAGTACCACTGAAAACCAGCCCATGACGGTGATCGAGGCCATTTGCTGTGGAGTTCCCACGATTGTCCCCGATGTTCCCGGCATTACGGAGTTGGTTGAGGATAACGGCCTCCGCTTCAATCCGCACAATGTGGAGAGTCTCGCGGAGGCGATGCTCCGGTTTGTCCGTGAACGGGAGTTGCGGGAGGTCTGCGCGGCGGCGACCGGTCCCATGGTCGATCGGTTTGACGGACGCAACGTGGCAGCCCGCTTTGAACAGACGTATCGGGACGCCCTAGAGGCCGGGCCCTGAGCGCGGTCTGTATCGCTGTTGCGTGGAGGCGGTGACCTCGCTACACTACTTCGTATGAAAGCGGCAATTTTTGATTTAGATGGGGTAGTGGTGTACACCGACAAATATCACTACCAGGCGTGGAAACAACTCGCCGATGAGCAAGGATGGCATTTCGATGAGTCCTTAAACGATCAATTGCGAGGCGTTTCGCGGATGGCGTCGCTCCAAGTGATTCTTGACCACAATGAGATTGAGCTTGTCGAAAGCGAGAAAGAACGTCTCGCTACCGAGAAAAACGAGTATTACAAGCAGCTCCTGGAATCGATCGACGACAGCGCCGTCGTAAGCGGATCGATCGAGTTTATTCGCGCGCTGAAGGAGCATGGCCTGCTCATCGGTCTCGGGAGTAGTAGTCGCAACGCCCAAATGGTGATTGACAAGCTGGGAATCGCGGAACTCTTCGACTCGGTCGTCACCGGCCATGATATTTCCCGCTCCAAGCCGGACCCCCAGATCTTTCTCCTGGGAGTGGAACAGCTGGGTGTGTCCCCCGCAGAATGCGCCGTGTTTGAAGACGCCGCCAGCGGGGTAGAAGCGGCCCTGGCAGGAGGAATGGTGGCGGTTGGGTTTGGTCCCAGTGAGGGGCTTGAGAACGCGCACATCCGGATTACCTCCTACAGCGAACTGGATCCTGCAGAGTTTGCCGCGCGCTGAACCGTTAGAGAAACGTACCGATGAACACAGCGACTGAGATCGTGCGCCGCCAGCAGACGTTCTTTCGTTCCGGAACAACCCGTTCGCGGTCATTCCGCCTGGACCAACTGGAGACGCTTCGCCGAGCGGTGCAGGAAGTGGAACCGGAGCTCTATGCCGCCCTGTGGCAGGACTTGCACAAGGGTGAGTTTGAAACGTACACGTCCGAGGTGGCGCTCCTGTATGACGAAATTCGCCACGTCCGGCGCCACTTGAGGCGCTGGATGCGCCGCCGTCGTGTCTCGACTCCTATCCTTCATGCGCCCGCTGCCAGTTACACGGTACATCGCCCGCTGGGTGTATCCGCGGTTCTCAGCCCGTGGAACTATCCGTTTCAATTGTCGATCGCTCCGGTGATTGCGGCGATCGCCGCAGGCAACACCGCCGTGGTGAAACCTTCAGAATTTGCCCCGGCCACGGCCGCGGTCATCGACAAGATGATTCGCGAGAATTTTGATCCAGCGTATCTGGCGTGTGTAACGGGCGATGGTACGGTGGCGGCGGAACTCACGGCGGCTCCGGTGAATCACATCTTCTTCACCGGAAGTACCCGCGTGGGCCGCAGTGTGATGAAGGCTGCGGCGGAGCGGTTGGTGCCGGTCACCCTGGAGCTTGGGGGGAAGTCCCCGGCAATTGTTACCGAATCGGCGCGGATCGACGTGAGCGCCCGCAGGATACTGTGGGGCAAGATGCTTAACGCCGGTCAGACCTGTGTGGCACCGGACTACGTGGTGGCGCATCGGTCGGTCGTTGATAAGCTCGTCTCTGCCCTATCCCGGGAGCTGTCGGCGTTCTTCCCTGACGGTCCGGAGATCTCAACAGACTACGGCCGGATTATCAACGGTTCCCATTTTAGCCGCCTCGCCGATGTGATGGAGCGGCAGGGGGCTGTGGGCGAGCCGGTCCTGGGGGGCGAACGGGATTCGGCGACGCGCTACATCAGTCCCACCGTGTATTGCCCGGTGGGATGGGATGATCCGATCATGGACGATGAGCTGTTCGGACCTCTCTTGCCGGTGGTTCCCTATGATTCGTTGGAATCGGTCTTTGATCGTATCGCAGACCGACCCACGCCGCTGGCGGCGTACCTCTTTACCGAACGCCCGGCCGATATCGACCGGTTCGAGCGTGCTATATCCTTTGGTGGAGGGACGGTGAACGATACGATCGTTCACCTGGTAAACCCGAACCTCCCCTTCGGTGGGTGTGGATCGAGCGGCATGGGCAGCTACCACGGCTATGCCGGCTTTCGAGCGTTCAGTCACGAGACCTCTATCATGCGAAGAAGTTCCCGCTTCGATGTACGGCTCAAGTATCCACCCTACAAAAACGCCCTCAGTCTGATCCGGCGGGTTATGCGTCCTTAGAGCCCGTCGCCGGGTGGGGGATGAGCTCCGCCGACGCGGGCCAGCACCTCCAGCGCTTCCGGGGCCGCGGTGGTGGCGTAGAGCCGTTCCAACAGGGCCTCATCGGGAAGCACGTAGTTGCGAAAGAATTTCTTCAGCACTTCGTAATTGCGTCGTTCGCCCCAGAACGAAGAGAACTCCATAATGTGTTCCGATAGATACCGCAACCGGCGGGCGTGCGTGTGCTGGAACGACTCCCCCACGAGCGCAGAACGGTTGTGGGTCTCAACAAAGAGGAGCGGATCGGCAAAGATTCCCCGTCCCACCATATACCCGTCGGCACCGCTCTCAGCCACCAGGTGCATTCCCTGAGCTGGGTCGGTGATGTCCCCGTTCCCCAAGATCACGGTGGATGAGTCGGCATCCCGTAGCGCCACCACCCGTCGAACGTGCTTCCAGTCGGCAAGACCTTCGGACATCTGGTCGGCGGTTCGCGGGTGGACCGTGAGCGCGTCCAGCCGCTGCTCTAGAAGAAACCCGCACCATTCCTCGGTGCGGGGGCGGTCCAGACCAATTCGCGTTTTTACGCTGAGCGGCAACGTTGAGCCCTCCCGACACGCCGCGATGATCTCCGCGGCGAGCGACGGATTTCCGATCAGAGCGGAACACGCCCCGGCCTTGCGAATCTTCTTCACGGGGCATCCCATATTGAGGTCGATTCCGTCGAATCCAAGCGCCTCCACTGCAGCCGCGGCGTGCCGAAACTCCTCCGGCCGCGTGCCCCAGATCTGGGCGATCAGCGGGCGCTCTCCTTCGGTGAACCGAAGCCGTCCGTCTCCCGGGCGGCCGCGGGCCCGCTCCGACGCCGTCCGAATCGCGCCGTCCACCCTGGTGAACTCGGTAAACATCACCTGCGGACCGGCCCGCAGACCGTTGGTAGCTTCTTGGGACCACCGGCGGACAAGCCGACGAAAGACGGTATCGGTAACGTCCTCCATCGGTGCCAACGCGGTGATGGGACGAGGGAGCTGTGTCCACGAGAATGTTGAGCTATCCATGGAGAACTCCGATATCAGAGAAACGCCCGCAGCATCCAGCTGGTGGCAACTCCCAGGTAGTTACCGATCGCATATCCCACGATTCCGGTGGTAATACCGGCGGCGATTATCTGGGGATTCTTTACCGACGGAGCAACCATGCCTACGAACGGAGGTGAGCAAATCGCGGCGACACTGGTCACCATGACCGTCTCCGGATCCACCCGGAAGAGGCGCGCCAGGATCAGGTGCAATCCGAGACTTCCAAACACGGCGATACTGACGTAGCCGATCACCGCCGGCGATGTCTGCAAAATCTCTACGGGATCCGCCATTGATCCCACCACCACCGCGAACACCAGGATCAGGAGTTCGCCCATTTTGAAACTCGGTTCCAGCTCGTTGACTCCCGGCAACAGGGTGGCCGCCAGCGCCAGGGTGGTGATTGCGAGGATGACCGTGACCGTCTGCAATTCGGGACGAAATGAAACGGATATGGCCAAGCCCAGCACCACGATGCCGATTGCCAAGGTGAGGGCCATGCCGCTCTGCTTGAGTCTGCCCGGGCGAATAATATCTCGAAAGTCGAGTTGCTCTCGGCGTGTCTTCCGGCGCTCGGTGGGTCCGGCTAACGCCTTGCGCGGAAGTACACGACGGAAGATCTTGTCTCCGATCGTGACGATAAACAAGATGTACACGGCGCTCACCAGAATATCCACGGTGTGAACGGTGAGATACAACGACGTATCGATATTGAGTGCCGTGCGGATCGCCGCCAGATTGGGGGTTCCCCCGCTGTACACGCCCACGAGGAGCCCTGCCATGTCGGCACTCTCCGCGAACGTACCGCGGTACACCACGTGCCCCACGGTGACCGCGATCACGATCGAAGCCACGGCGAGTCCCAGTGAGAGCAGCGCCCGGCGCCCCGCCATGGGCCATTTCCGGAGATCCACCGAGAAGAGCATCAACGGAATAGAGAGCGCCACCATCACGCTGGAGATTACCTCCTGCGTGGCGGCGAGATTGTCGGTATGGGGTACGACAACGGATAGGAGCAGGCCGAGAACGTAGGCGGGAATGATCGGGTTGAGGCCGGACAGCGCCGGAACACGCCGGATCACCGTCACAATCAGCAGGGGGCCTACGATGTACAAGCTAAGTGTCAGTGCAATCACACGCGATCCTTACGTTTTTTCAGCCACACGAGCATCCCCCCGAGAACCCAAAACCCGACAGTGGCCAAAACAGTCGGCCACACCGGCGTGTGGCCCTGGTCTATCCGCGGAAGCCACACCACAACGGTTCCCACGGCGGCAATGACGATACCCATAGTGACGGCATAGTACACCATAGGTCCGGGGCAATAACAAGCAAGCATGGCCACGTTCCCGACGGAACTGTTCAGCCGCCTGGTGAGCTGATTACCGATTCTACTTGATCCATGGAGTCAATCATGACCTCGGCGGCGGACAAGTCCGGCGTGCCGGAACTGGGATTGCGATAGGCGATGCATCGCATGCCCGCGGCCACTGCGGCGGCTACTCCGTGGGTAGAGTCCTCCACCACCCAGCAGCGGTGAGGCGCAACTCCGAGACAACCGGCGGCAGCGAGGTATATTTCCGGATTCGGCTTGCTGTGAGCCACATCGTCGGCGCTCTTTACGCACCGGATGATACCGGCGGTATTGGTGATGCGGATCACCTCCTCAATCTGCTCCCGCGGCGCGGATGAGGCGATTGCCACAGCGAATCCCCGCTGCGCTGCGCTGTGGATCGCCTCCACCGCACCAACCACCAGCGGCACGAACCCATCGCGAAGTGCGGCCCGATAGCGGGCCCGTTCCAGTTCCACCACGTCCGGTACCGTTCGGTTCATCGCTTGCCATTCGTGCGGGTGCGCTGCAGCAATCGCCGCAAACATATCGGGGCTGCTGGTTCCGAGGTAGTGTTCGTGTTCGTCCGCGCTCACCGGCACGCCAAGCTCATCAAATAGGGCCCGCTCCACGCGCTGGTGAATCGGCTCACTATCCACGATAACGCCGTCCATATCGAATATGATTGCGGCCATCGCGTGCTCAGCGAGCGGGTGTTTGGTCCTCGGGTCCATGAGACGGTAGTGAGCCCGATTCCCAGCTCGTTGTCAATCACAGGTGCTTTCGATATAGTGTGTTTTCAGAAGGAAAACGCAAGTGACAGGACGCGAGCGGCGACAGACGATTACAACGATCCTCAAGAAGCGTGGTTCCCTCCGCGTCGCGGAGATGTCCCACCGTCTCGGCGTGAGTGAGGTAACGCTCCGGAAGGACTTGGCGACGTTGGAAGAGATGGGAGTATTGGAGCGCACGCACGGTGGCGCGGTCCTGGCCGATCAGACGGATGTTGGTGGGCTGCTGTCCACGCGCAAGCGATCCGCCTCCGAAGCTAAGCGAAGCATTGCGTATGCGGCCCGAACGGTCCTATCGGAGGGCGAGACGATCTTCATCGATTCCGGTTCCACATGCGCCGAACTGGCGCGATTGATTGTGGATATGGATCTTCGGGTGGTAAGCAACGCGCTCGATGTATTGGTACTCTTGGCCGATCGGCCAGGGATCGCGTTGCACGCTACGGGAGGTGCGTTCCGGCACCACGCCGGGAGCTTTATCGGACCGGATGCGGAGGAGGTGGTGGGGCGTATGCACTTCCACCACGCCTTTGTGGGCGCGACGGGAGTTGCGCGAGACGGCAGATTCTCGTCTCAGAACTCCATCGAGGCGCAATTGAAACGCCGGGTGATCGCGGCGGCGTCCACGTCAGTGATTCTTGCCGACGCTACCAAGTTTGGCCGTAATGCGTTTTCCGAGTTTGCCACGATGTCGGATATCGACATTCTCATTACAGACTCCGCAACCAATAGTGAAACGGTGGCGGCGTTCCGGGCGGAAGGGTTGGATGTTTTCGTTGCTGAGACCGTACCTCCGGAGCATAATTCATAACGTTCAAGGGCGGTACGCATGATCGAGGAACTGTTTAGTTTAGAGGGTGAACGAGCGATCGTCACCGGGGGCGCCGGGGTGATTCCAAAGGCGATGGCAGTAACGTTGCTTCAGGCCGGGGCGTCGGTGGCCGTCTGGGGTCGAGGGACCTCGCATCCGGTCAAAGAGGCTGTGGAGGACCTCATCGCGCAGACCGGGGTAGCCCCCTCCCGTCTCCTGGGAGTGACAGTGGATACTGGTGACGAGCAGGCGGTGGCTGGTGCGCTGGAGGAAACGGCGGAGGGGCTTGGAGAGCCAACCATCCTGGTAAACGGCGTCGGGGGAAATCGCGGAAAGAGTCCGTTCGTTGACATCGACATTGAGACGTTCGCCGACGTGGTAAACATGAACCTCCTGGCGGGGTTAGTAATTCCGCTGAAAGCGTGCGCGAAACGGTGGATCGACAAGAAGATCGCCGGTTCCGTGATTAATCTCGGCTCCATGACCAGTTTCGTGCCGCTGTCGGGAGTATGGGCGTACAACGCCGCCAAGTCGGCGGTGAAGAATCTCACGGAAGGTGCCGCCCGGGAATTTGCCCCCTACGGCATACGGGTAAACGGGATCGCTCCGGGATTCTTTGTGGGGCACCAGAACCGGAGCTTGCTGATCAAGGATGATTCTACCGGTGAGCTCACCGAGCGCGGTCAGGCGATTATCGATCGAACCCCGTTTGCCCGTTTCGGTGAGGCCGCGGATATGACCGGTGCCACGGTGTTTCTCGCCTCCCGCAAAGCGGCGGGGTTCATTACCGGGGTAACCCTACCGGTGGACGGCGGATACCTGGTGAACTCGATCTGAGAGATCTGAGTACGGCTCCGGGGGCCTCGCGCCTCCGGAGCTCGGTGCTCTATGCGTTGTACGTTCCGCTCACCGCGGAGCCCCCACTGCCGATCCAATCAAAGTGATGAAACTCACCCCGAGCTTCTCCCACCTTTTCAAATGTGTGCGCCCCGAAGTAGTCCCGCTGCGCCTGAATCATATTGGCCGGGAGTCGTTCGGATCGGTACCCATCATAGAACGCGAGCGCCGTCGAGAACGCCGGAACGGGAATCCCCGCTTCCACCGCCCGCGCCACCACTCGCCGCCAGGCGCCCTGGCTCTTATCGATGAGACCGCGGAAATAGTCGTCTAAGAGCAGGTTGTCCAGATCCGGACTGCGCTCAAACGCCTGCTTGATCTCTCCTAAGAACACGCTTCGAATAATGCACCCGGCGCGCCACAGCATCGCTACGTTACCGTAGTTGATATTCCAGTGGTACTGTTGGTCCGCGCTCTTAATGAGCATGAACCCCTGGGCATAGGAGACGATCTTGGAGGCCAACAGCGCCTGACGGATGTCCTCGACAATCTCCTCGCGATTACCGGAGATCTTCTTATCCGGTCCGGATAGCACCGCGGCGGCTGCAACTCGCTGATCCTTCAGGGCACTCAGGGCGCGGGAAAAGACCGCCTCCACGATGAGCGTCACCGGGATCCCTTCTTCCAGCGCATTGATACCGGTCCACTTGCCGGTTCCCTTTTGACCGGCGGCATCCAGAATGGAGTCGAGCACGGGGCTTCCGTCCTCGTAGGTAGCGGTGAGGATCTCCGCGGTGATTTCGATAAGGAAGCTGTCCAGTTCCGTGTTGTTCCACGAAAGGAACACCTCATGCATCTCCTCATTACTCATGCCCAAGCCATCCTTCATGAGGTGGTACGCCTCGGCGATAAGCTGCATGTCGCCATATTCGATGCCGTTGTGCACCATCTTCACATAGTGGCCGGCGCCGTCGGAGCCCACCCAGTCTGCGCACGCATCACCCTCCGGCGTTCGCGCAGCGATCGCCTGAAATATGGGCCGCACCGGTTCCCAGGCATCGCGGTTTCCCCCAGGCATGAGGGAGGGACCGTTTCGAGCTCCTTCTTCGCCACCGGAGACGCCGGTACCGATGAAGAGGATTCCGCGCTTCTTGAGCTCCTGGGTCCGTCGCACTGAGTCGGGGTAGTGGCTATTGCCCCCATCGATCACGATGTCGCCTTCCTCCAGGAATGGAAGCAGCTGCTCAATGAAGCGATCCACGACATCGCCGGCCTTAACCATTAACATGACGCGGCGGGGCCGTTTCAATGAGGATACCAGCTCCTCCACCGAGTACGTCGGTATAATCGTGTCCCGGCCGGCGGCGGTTCCGTTTACAAACTCCTCCGTCTTGGATCCGGTTCGGTTGTAGACCGCAACGGCATAGCCGTGGTCATTCATATTCATCACCAAGTTCTGTCCCATGACTGCCAGTCCGACAATCCCTATGTCTGCGTGCATGTGCGTGTACTCCCTCGGGCGCGTGTGCGCCGTTATACAAATTTCGATTTCTCGGTCCACAGACCGAGCGCTGGTTGTTTTATGACGTAGATCCGCTCCCCGTCGGGCTGGGTATTCCACCCGGTTTCCATCTGGTGGACCGGGTAGCGCTGAAGAACCTCTTCCACATCTCTCCAGACGTATCCCACCCCGGAGATCTCCTCCGGTGACAAGCCGCCGGCGGCGTATTCGATTGTAAAGCGGCCTTCGGACGATCCGTGGATCAGGTGCGCCGCCGCGCTCAAGTCTTGCGCGAGCTCCGGGTCGGAATCAACCGCCGTGAGGGTTGCGTCCCGTCCAAAATACCCGTGGCGTCGGATGAGTCGGTCAATCTGGTGATCCTCTCCAAAGCCTTCTACGCCGGGGGCGATAATCGTGAGTGTCCCACCATCGGCGATAGCCATCCGAGATCGATAGATCGCTTTGTTGCCGAGCCACGTCGAATGGAACTCTTCGGGATCGAGGTAGGCCACCACGTGGTCCGGGGCTTCATCCAAAAACGTGAGATTGGTTGCCACGGTGAGATCTGCGGCACGGTAGAAGCACTCCTGGCCCACTCCGGCAAAGAGCCCACGCATCACCGGCTTCTCGCGACCGGCGATCGGCTCCATGACGGTGAGCAGATAGGAGACGGGAAGGTCCGCAAGAAAATGCTCGGCGGCGTAGTTTAGCACCGCCCGCACCGGATTATCCGCGCGTCCCATGATCCGCTCCATGCCATAGACCGCCCCCAAGAAATGGCTGCGATTGATGCCGATCGATCCCCCGGTGCCGACGAAGATATTCTTGGCGTGGTTTGCTAACCCAATTACCTCATGGGGCACAACCTGCCCAACTGAAACGATCGCATCGAAATTCTCTTCCGGGGATATGAGGAGCCGATTCACCTGCGCCGGCCATTCGTAATCCACGAGGCCGTCGGAGACTTCTCGCACGAACTCCCGGGGAACGGTCCCCAACTCGGTTACATCGTTACGCCAATCGTGATCCCGAAAGAGCCGGCGGGGTATCGCGCCGTACATACGTGCGAGTTCTCGGTCCGTCATCGGCCGGTGCGTCCCCAGCGCGGGAAGAATTGCGCGTATTCTGTCGCCGGCCAGTTCATAGAGGATCTCCGTGACACGACCGGCGTATGAGAAGAACCGGGAGAAATCCGGTGGAATCACCAGAATTCGTTGCGCATCAATCCGCTGGAGATAATCGGCGAGGGCCTCCCGAATCGTGTCGTCGTCAAGCTGTGCCTCAGGTCCGCCCCAGGCGAGTGTCCAATCCATAGTGCATCCTTATCGCGAGAGTCGGGTTACCGGGCCACTCGGGCGTTGCCCTGCCACATCGCCCAGACCTGCTCCTCATCCAGCGGCTGGGCGTAATCGGTGGTGAAGGTTGTTGCCATCGCTCCGGTAGCCCATCCGAACTGTACCCACGTCTCCGGGCTCCAGCCGCGGAGCATCGCGTACAGCATACCCCCAACAAAGCCGTCACCGCCACCGATGCGGTCCAGGACGGTGATCTCCCGGGGGGGCGCGGTATACCACTGATCTCCCACCGAGAGAATTGCGCCCCACAAGTGGTTGTTGGCGTTGATCACCTCGCGGAGGGTGGTGGCACAGACCTGTACATCGGGATACGCCGCTCGAACCGTCGTGATCATCTCCTGAAAGCTTTCCATCGTGCCTTCCAGGCCGTCTCCGCCGGGGGGCGGGCCTTCGAGGCCGAGACTCAGTTGGAAATCTTCCTCGTTGCCTACAAGAACATCGGAGATGGATGCGATCTCGTGAAATACGCGGCGTAGTTCCTGCTCTCGGTCTACCCAGAAGGATGCGCGGTAGTTCAAATCAAAGGAGACGACCGTCCCCGCGGCGCGCGCGTGGCGAGCGAGTTCCAGGCAGAACCGGCCCGTTTCCGGCGACAGCGCCGCCACCAGGCCGGAGAGGTGTAGGACCTGAACTCCATCGGTCTCAAACAACCGCTCCAGGTCGAAGTCGTCTACCGAAAGGGTCCGACCCACTTCACCGGCACGGTCGTTGTGAACACGCGGTCCCCGCGCGCCGTATCCGCTATCGGCGATGTTAAACTGGTGGCGATACCCCCATGGACCACCCTGGGGGCGCTCGGGTCCTTCGTAATCCATGTGGCGTGCAGCGAGGTTATCCTTAATGAAGCGTGCAATCGGACTTCCTTCGACGAACGCGGTGAGCACCTTGGTGGGGAGCCCGAGATAGGAGGCTATACTGGCCACGTTGGTTTCGGCGCTGGTGGCCTGCATCTCAAACCGGGTTGATGAATGGGTGGGCTGACCGTTTACCGGAGTAATCCGCACCCCCATACTCGTCGGTACCACCAGGGCGTACCGGGCGTCCGTGTTCATGTTGATCATCGATTATCACCTCTTACGGATATCGTAACGTTTCGTAAGTTTTGCGTCCAGAGTTTTACACGTTGAAACGCACGCGCATACTTCAGCGCATTGGCGAAGCCCCGTAAATTCAGTATCCTCCCAATAACACACTGATTTAGTAAGGAAAACATTCCATGGGAAAGAAGAATGCTTCCGGCGGGAAACACAACGCAGGATCACCGCTCAACCGTGAACGCCAACGAGAGGCGCGGAAGCAGCGTGCCCGCGCCCGCCGTCGTCGGCGGGTCGTGTTTGGGGTGGCGGGAGTAGTCCTGGCGTTTGGGGCGGTGGCCGCCGTGTTCGCCGTGATGAATGTTCAGGATCGGCGTGCCGGGGATCTTTCTCTGGTGGGAAATGGAGTACCGGCGGTGGTGCAGGTTCACGATATTGCCTGTCCGGTGTGTAACGAACTTCGAGACAACGTACAATCGATCGAGGACGAGTTTTCCGATGATGATCTGGTGATACGGGTTGCTGATATCGCCACCGACGAGGGACTTGCCTTCGCCCGTCGGCATACTGCAAATCGGCGCGTTACGCTGCTATTCCTCGATGGCGATGGGAACCTCGTCGATGAGCAGGTGGGGTTGCGGTCGCCGGAGGAACTCCGGGAGGCGTTTGTGGCGCATAGCCGTCGGTAACGGTATCTCTCAACGCGCAGTCGCAAGACCGGTTGGGATCGAGAC
>JBMCMH010000052.1:0-17061 GCA_048614515.1 Alkalispirochaeta sp.
CCAAAGAAGCCGATCGCGTTGGGGCTGCCCTCGATGCCTTGCACCAAGATGTTGTCGTCCTCGGAAAGCTGCGTGTTAGGAGCGTCGAGAATCGGCTCCTCGTCCTCGTCAAACACCGTTTCCACGAAGTAGTCAAACGTTCCGCTGTCGGTACCGGGGATAAACCGTTGGATCTCTTCATCAGGCCAATCGGAATTGACATCACTCCACCGCTCGGCCGTCATAATCTCAGCCAGATCCTCGATGCTTGCGTCGTCGATCCAGTCGTTCTCGGGATTGACCACAACCGCCAGAGCATCGGTGCCGATGCGGAACTCGATCGGGTCCAGACCGTTTTCGCGCATCGCTTCTACCTCGCTGTCGCGAATCGCGCGACTCGCATTGGACACATCGCTTTCGCCCGCTGTAAATCGCTCGTATCCGCCACCGGAACCGATGCTGTCGATCGTGAGGTTTCCAGCGTATCCCTCGTCCTGGAACATCGCCGCCAAGTATTCGGCAGCCGGAAATACCGTGGAGCTTCCGGCGGTGTTGATGTCGCCTTCTACTTCAAGTGCGTTCACCTGCGGGAAATCGCCCTCGTCGATCACCCATTCCCATCCGGTGGCTGCTGCATCCCCGGTGTCGTCTCCGGTCTCTTGCTGGCCTCCAGCGAATACCAGCCCCGCTACCAGGAGCATCGCCATGATCGTGCTAATTTGCTTCATCTCTGTTCCCCCCTTGAGGAAAATTGTGGTGATAAGCCGTTTGGCTTTCACGAGGTATCAAATAGCGCGGACGTGAGATGATTGTTAGGATTCTGTGAGAATTGTGTTAGATACAGAAATCTTTGGGCATTACCGTAGCAACTCATGGCTACGGAGCTGTTCGGTGAACCAGTCATGGAGCGCGACGATGCGATTATAGAAACTGTCGCGGGCGCGATCCTGCATCCCGAACATGGCCGGGACCCGCACTGCCAAATTACCGTAGAAGGTAAGCTCACCGCGTTCGGGATCCGGGGTAACCAACAGGAAGGTACGCAAATTGCCCGGTCTCACCAGGGGAACGATGGTGTACACCATGGTCGTCTCGTTTTGAATCGAGACGAGAAAGGAGTCATCCCGAACCGTGTACTGCAAATGCTGCACGTTGCGTCCAAAAGAGCCGTCGCGCTGGAACGCCCATACCTCCGACTCCCGAGGAATTGTGTCTACCACGGGATCGGGAACACGAGTATCACCATCGGGACCCGCCACTGCATAGCTTTCGTGGTAGAAGACTTGCATCTCCTCGTCGCTGGCGGAGTAGTATTCCAGCCCTTCCATCGTGCTGACGCTTCGGAGAATGTTGTAGATGTCGACCTGCCCCTCCTCTGTGAACGCCTCGTCCGACACGGGAATCGTGAGAAAAATCTCAATTCCGATGCGAGGATTCAACGCCTGAAGGCGATCACGAATCTCCCCCGTGAACGGGGAGGGTGGCGCCAGTTCCATTTGAACGCGGTCCTCATAGAAGTTGCTCTCGTCGTTGGTGAGCTCCCGGGGACGTCCGTCTTCCTGAGCTATAGCTGTTGCCCCGATACCAAAAAAAACAATCGCCAGAATTGCAGGTGACCAAAATCGCATGATACCGTACCGTACTACGCGCAAGGCTACAAAACAACATGATGCGAACGATCGTTTTTACCGGTGGGGGCACCGGGGGCCACGTATATCCAGGACTCGCCGTTCTCTCCGCGCTACCACCTGCCATGCGTTCACGGGTCGTCTGGGTGGGATCGCGGCGAGGTGTGGAGCGTCGAATCGTCGGGAACGCCGGGATCGCCTATCGATCCGTCCCAACCGGCAAGCTACGCCGGTATTTCGACGTCGAAAACCTCCTGGATATCTTTCGGGTATTGCATGGGGTAATCGCGGCCTACTACCTGCTCCGGACGTTGGCGGTGGACGTAGTTTTTTCCAAAGGAGGGTACGTTGCCGTTCCGGTGGTTGCGGCGGCATATCTATTGCGGATTCCGGTAGTCATTCACGAGTCCGACGCGGACCCAGGCCTTGCCACGCGCCTCACGGCTCCCTTGGCATCCCGAATTTTGCTTCCGTACGAGGAAACGGGCCGGGCGTTCCCGGCACGATGGCAACACAAGATCGTCACATCCGGAAATCCGGTGCGTCCCGAGTTTCGAACTGCCGTGACGGAGGGAGTCCTCTCCCGGATTGGTCTTGCGGAAACCACACAGCCGGTTATCCTCGTTACGGGGGGCTCTCTCGGTGCACGACAAATCAACCTACTGGTGCATGAGACGATTGCCGAGCTTACGCGGGAAGCGGTGGTTATCCATCAGACCGGCGACCACGGCGTGGAAATGATCTCAGAGATTGCGGCGCAGGCAGTTACCGGCCGATACCGGGGGGCGCCCCAATTCACGGCGCTCTTTCCGGCGCTTATGCGGCGGGCGGATCTGGTGATCGCCCGCGCTGGAGCCGGAACGATCTGGGAGATCGCGGTCTGCCGGCGGCCGGCGGTGCTGATCCCCCTCCCGGAGGGAGCTTCGCGCGGAGACCAGCTTCGTAACGCCCGGCGCTATGCCGCTTCCGGCGCCGCGGATGTACTGGATGATCCCGACCTGGATGCGGCCAGCTTTCTGTCGGTGGTTTGGTCAATCCTCAACGACGCGGATCGGCGACGACGGATGTCTCTCGCCGCCGGATCGTGGGGGGCGGGAGATGCGGCCCCGCGGATCGTGCGCGAACTTGAAGATGTGGTGAAGGGGCGCTGAACGGGTACGCGTTGGCCCTCAGCGGCGGAGCGCGATATTTTAAGATGAGGTGTAGCACAATATGGATCTTTCACTCAGCGGTCTCGACATCGTTTTTCTCATCCTCATCGCGTTTGCCGCGCTCCGTGCCGGTATTCGAGGGTTTGTCCATGAGTTTCTCTCTATGGCGGCGGTTCTCCTGGGAATCGGCACGGCGGTGTTCTTTTCGGGGATAGTCGCCCAGATGCTACACCCGTATCTCGGTGGGGGCACGTGGTCACAGGTTGTCGCATTTCTCGGTCTCTTTTTGGTGGTGTACGTGGTGGTCAAGCTGTTTGAGAACGCGCTCAATCGTCTCATCGAGCGCATCAACCTGGAAAGCCTCGATCGGGCTCTGGGGTTCTTTCTCGGCATTGCGGAGGGGCTGTTTCTGGTGTTCGTGCTGGTATTGGTGTTGCAGCTGCAACCGCTATTTGATGCGGAGCGGATGCTTCTGGAGAGCGAGATCGCCCGTTTCCTGATACCGTTGCTCCCGTATGCCGAGCGTGCGTTGGATGTGGGTATCTGATGTTTGAGAATATTCTTGGATTGGAATCGGTCGTGGCAGACCTTGCTCGAGACGTGGAGCATCAGCGCCTTCCCCATGCCATTATGCTTGCCGGGCCTCGCTACGGCGGAAAGTCTTCCGTAGCACTGGAGTTGGCGCGCGTTCTCACCTGCCATGAGCACGGGCAGTGGGGGTGTTCCTGCCGGTCATGCCGGCTGCAACGGGGACTACAACATCGAGACACGGTTCTCGCCGGTGATCGCTACTTCGAGTTGGAAATTTCCGCCGCGCGCAGGGCATTTGAGCGGGAACCGCGGGCGGGTACGGCGTTTCTGCTGGTGCGGGCGGTGCGCAAACTCCTGCGGCGATTCGATTCCTTTATGTGGCCTGAGACGCGATTGAAGAAGGTTGAGTCGGCAATGACTACCGTTGAGGAGGCGCTGGAACAGATCGAACCGGCGGACCATCGGGATGCTCCCTGGAGTCGGCTCGGTCCAAGGGACCTGGCGAATGTACTGGACGCAATCGACGAGCAGGTAGTCAAGTTGCAGCAGCAGCTCCCCCATGATCCGGTGCCGGTAGATTTGGTTCGTGCACTCGCTTCGTGGGCTCATCTCTCATCTGCCGGTGGCGCCAAGGTGCTGGTAATTGAAGAGGCGCATCAATTGCAGGAGGGGGCGCGCAACGCCATGCTGAAACTCTTGGAAGAACCTCCGGAGGGACTCACTATCATTTTTACGACCTCCCGACGAACGGCGGTGATTCCCACCGTCCTGTCGCGCCTCCGGATCTACAATCTGCCGGAACGCCCTCCGGAAGTTCAACGAGAGGTGCAAGAGAAGATTTATCGCGTGGCGGAGCCGGATCAGCCATTGCTGCAGCCGTTTTTTCGCCGGAGCAGCGCGGCAGCGCTTGGGTGGCGCGAGGTCGCTCATGAGATCCTCCAGGCCATATCTCAGCCCGGCGGCGTTGCTCGCCTCCAGGTGACGCTGCGAGAACAGCTTTCGCAGGGCCCTCCGCGGAAGGCCGCAGAATACCTCCTGGATGCTCTGCTAGAGGAGTTGCGGGGCGCGTTGCGCTCCATATCGGCGGCGTCGCTCAATACCGCGCAGGTGACGGTGTTGTCGGACCAGGTACGAGCTCATTGGGATCGAATCGCTACTCGCAATATGAACCCCGTTTCGGTGATTGAGAGTCTGTTGATCGCCATGAGCAGAACAGTTCGAGGTGCCCGATGAGAGGATTCGTACGCCGCGCTCTCGAGAAGATTTCCAAGCTCGATAGTGAGCAGTTGGAACAGCTTCTCCAAACGGTTGCCGCTGAGAACGAGCGTTTGGCGGTGGTTTTGGACAGTATGAATGACGGCGTGTTGGTAACCGACGAACAGCACCGCCTGATTCTCGTGAATAAGGCGGCGGAGCGGCTCATTCCGCTGGCTTCCGGGCGCATTATCGGTGACCGTCCGCTCTGGGACGTGATCGCCGATCCAGACATTAGCCAGTTCGTACACACGGCTTTGGAGAATGACGAATCGGTCACCGATCGGGAGTTCGCCCTGGACCATGGGGGAACCACCCGAATACTCTCGTGCAGCCTGATCCCCCTCGTACAGGCCGGGCATATCCGCGGTAATATCCTGCAACTGGTAGATATCTCGGAGAAACGGGGCCGCGAGGCGCGGCTTCGACGAGCGGAAAGTTTGGCAAGTCTCACCACGCTTGCCGCAGGCGTGGCGCATGAGATCAAAAACCCCCTGGGATCCATTGGAATCCACAACCAACTGATTCAGAAATTGGTGTCGCAACTTGACCCGGCGGACTCGGAGCGGATTAACTCATACCTCACCGTAATTGATGAGGAGATCGAGCGCCTCAATCGGATCGTGGTGGATTTTCTGTTTGCGGTGCGTCCAATGGATACAAAGCTCGAGGACGGCGACCTAAATGGCCTCATCTCCGACCTTTTGGGGTTTGTCCAGTATGAGCTGGAGCAGGCCAATATAGAAGTCGTGCGAGATCTCGATGAGGAGTTGCCGCAGCTGAAGCTTGATCCGAAGTACTTCAAGCAGGCGATGATGAACTTAGTGAAAAACGCGATTTCCGCCATGCCCGAGGGGGGGATGCTCCGCGTGAGTACGCAGAAACGGGGCGATCAGGTGCTGCTGCGTATCAGCGACAACGGGGTAGGGATGAGTCCTGAGGTGCGGGATAAGATATTTGAGCCGTATTTCACCACTAAGGACTTTGGCAGCGGCATCGGTTTGACGTTGGTGTATAAAGTGGTCAAAGAACACATGGGGGATATTTCAGTCATATCCAAAGAAGGGCACGGCACCACCTTTACCATAACCCTGCCGCTTCCACAACGCGAGCAACACCTGATCGGGTGGAAAGGAGGCGCGTCGTGACCTTCAACGTGCTCATCGTCGACGATGAAAAGAACATCCGCGCCGGCCTGGGACGCGCATTGGAACTGGACGGGTATCGCACGCTCCTCGCTGGGGACGGCCAGGAAGCGTTGGATACGATGCAAGAAGAAGAGATCGACTTGGTGATCGCCGATCTCAAAATGCCCCGGGTATCGGGCGAGGAGCTGCTCCGACGCGTCGTGGATCAGTACCCAACGGTGCCGGTCATTATTCTCACCGGCCACGGTACGATCGAGACGGCGGTGCAGGCGATGCGCGACGGCGCATATGACTTTCTTACCAAGCCGGTGTCCCTGGAGCGGCTCTCCCTCTTGGCAAAGCGGGCGCTGTCCACCCGCGAGCTGGTATTGCAGCATCGGCAATTACAGCAGGAGTTGGATTCTCAGCGGCAGTCGTCGGCAATTATCGGCAAGAGCTCCGAGATGCAGCGCGTGATGGACGTAGTTCGACAGGTTGCTCCCACCAAGGCCTCGGTGTTGATAACCGGGGAGAGTGGGGTCGGTAAGGAGCTGGTGGCCGATGCGATTCATCGCCTCTCTGATCGGCCGGACAATCCGTTGGTCAAAGTGCACTGTGCGGCGCTCTCGGAGTCTCTCCTTGAGAGCGAGCTCTTTGGTCATGAGAAGGGAGCGTTCACCGGAGCGATCGGTCGCAAGCGGGGGCGATTTGAGCTGGCGCATACCGGTACGATCTTTTTGGATGAGATCGGCGAGATTAACCAGAGCGTGCAGATTAAGATTTTGCGAGTTCTTCAGGAAAAGCAGTTTGAGCGAGTGGGTGGGGAAGATACCCTTACGGTTGACGTCCGAATCGTCTCCGCCACCAATCGCGATCTCCGCCGGGAGATAGAAGCTGGACACTTTCGCGAGGATCTGTTCTATCGCCTCAACGTGGTCAACATCCACGTCCCACCACTGCGAGAGCGAAAAGAGGATATTCCATTGCTCACCGCATCCTTCATCAAGGAATTTGCCCGAGAGAACAACAAGCCGGTGGAAGGTATCGACGCGCGAGCTCGGTCGGTGCTTCATAAGTATTCCTGGCCCGGTAACATCCGGGAGCTTCGCAACAGCATTGAGAGCGCAGTGGTTATGGCCAAGAACAATTACATCACCGTGGAGGATTTGCCACCTTCAGTGAGTCAGGGAGCCGATGAGGGGGATTCCATTACGATTAGTGTAGGGAGTCGGCTGGACGAGGCCGAGCGGGAAGTGATCAGATCTACCCTGGCTGCGTGTAACGGCAACAAAACGCGCACTGCCGAAGTCCTGGGAATCGGCCGCAAGACGCTCCACCGAAAGATCACGGACTACGGGCTGGAATAGGCGTTACGCTGCGGGGCGGTCATGATTGTCCAGGATGACGATGATGATGAGCGTCGTAATCCACACCACCAGCGTGAGTAATGCGGCGGCCCCGTGGGCCATCTGGTACCAGGCGGTTGCCACAAACCCGAAGATCACCATCATTCCGTAAATGACCGACAGGAGTCTCCGCCCACTGACGCCCCGATCAATCAGACGATGGTGGATATGCTCGCGATCAGCTGAATGTACCGGAAGGCCTCGCCCCAGTCGGCGAAAGATTGCCAAGAGTGTGTCCACAATCGGGATGTACAAGAGCGTCAATACGGGAAATGGAGCGATCGCCATGAATCCCGGCTCTCCTCGCTGAAATCCCAGGAGAGGGAGAACCGCCAGAATATATCCGAGACTCAGAGAGCCGCTATCCCCCATAAATATCCGCGCCGGGGGTAAGTTAAAGATCAGAAATCCCGCGAGACTGCCTACAACGGCAAACGCCAATACCGCGGAGACCAAACTCCCCTGTCCCAGGGCGATAATGCCCATGAACAACGCTGCAATCAAAGCCACCCCGCCGGCGAGTCCATCGGCGCCGTCGATCAGGTTAACGGCGTTCGAGATAGAGACGACCCATAGAATCGTCAGGGCGAACGCAAACCATGGCGGCAGCTCAACCGATCCGATCCACGGCAAGTCGATCACCCGCAGAAGCGCGCCGGACAGCGCTACGAGGGCGCCTGCCGCCAATTGTACGGCAAATTTCAGGGGAGCGCGGAGATTCACAAAATCGTCATACAAGCCAAGCCCGTGAACCAGCGCTAATCCACCCAGAATGAGCGCCACCGATCGCATAGACCATGGCGCGATCCCGGGGGCTCCCACGATGACTGTTAATCCGGCCACGGCCGCCGCCACGAACGACACAAAAATCCCGACTCCCCCGAGGCGCGGCGTGGACTCCGTATGAATTTTCCGGTCGTTGATATGGTCGTACCATTCAAAGCGGTGGGCGAGCCGAAGAATAAACGGAGTCAGGAGTACGTTAATGAGAAACGCCACAAACGCGATGGCAGCAATACGAGCAGAAATCGGTGTCCTCCCTCAACTATAGTAGTCGCACAACCGCTGATACGCCAGGGTTAGACGGCGGGTGACTTCTGCCGCGGTGGTATACCGCATCTCGTCTCCCGAGTGACGATCCGGGTGGTACTGAATCAATTGCTTCCGATAGGCGCGGCGAATCTCATTAAGCGTCACGCCGGGCGACAATTCCAAATCGCTGAGGGCCTGCCGGATTGGTGCCGGGAGCTGATCCGTCGATGTTGACGCGGAGCCGCCCCTATTGTGTGGTCTCGGTGAGGGCCCAGACGGTTCCAATCGTTCTTCCCGCAGAAAGTCCTCAAGCTCTTGCCAGGCGTCCTCGGAGATCTCTTCGGAAACGGTTGGGTTGAGCCACGACCGTACCAACGTCTCAACTCGGAACCAGAGGTCCATTGTTCACTTCCACCTACGACCCCAATATACTTGATTGGTCGTTACCTGAAAAGTCGAAAAACCGCTGATGGAGCCGTTGGAGTACCGATGGATAGGTATCCTGTGGCACTACCACCGACAGATTGGTGTCGGACGATCCAAGGCTGATCATCTCGACGCGATGGTCGGATGAATCGGAGAGCGATTCAAAGACATCCCGAATGAGCGATGGGTCATGCCACAAGCGCTCACCCACCAACGAGACCACTGCTTTGTTGGAATCAACCGTGACTCGGCCTAATTGCTCCAGATCATCGATCATGGCAGAAGGGGGAACGGGAACGTCCACCGATACCGACACCGACACCTCACTGGTAGCGATGAGATCGACGCTGACCCGGTGGTGCTCAAATACCTGAAACATTCTGCTCAAAAAGCCCCACGCGTTGAGCATGCGGCTGGAATGGACGGTAATGATCGTAACGCCACCCCGGCCCGCGAGCGCCCGGAGCCCGGTACTGGACGGGGTTGCGGTGATACGCGTCTGGGGTCCGTCGGGATTTCCCGTATTGCATACCAACACCGGCGTATCCGATTCCACCGCGGGTATCATTGTGGCGGGATGCACCACCTTGGCGCCGAAATACGCCAGCTCGGCGGCCTCGTTGTAGCTCACCTCGGGAATCGTTCGGGCGGTGGGAATTTTCCGGGGATCCGCGGTCATAATGCCGTCCACGTCCGTCCAAATCTCGACCCGCTCCGCGCCGAGGGCAACCCCGAAAATCGTGGCGGAGTAGTCGGAGCCGCCCCGTCCAAGCGTTGTGGTGATCCCGCCCTCGGTGGACCCGACAAATCCCTGCGCCACGAAGAGGTGCCCCGGTCGCGGTGCCACGGCGGCCCCGATCAGGGAGCGGGTAGTCCCCATGTCCGGTCTGGCTCCACCAAACTCATCATTGGTCCTGACCAGCGTGCGGCTGTCGAGGAGCGTGGTGGGAATGCCCCGGGCCTCCGCCCCGGCGGCAATGACCGTCGTGGCAAGCCGCTCGCCGAACGAGAGCAACGCGTCCGTTGAGCGAGGACTCAGATCTCGGATGAGAAGGATACCGTGCAGGAGCGTGCGCATTTCATCCGCGATCTCGCTGAGCGCTGCCTGCCAGTAGCTTCGGCGCTCCGGATCGAGATCGCCGGTTACCGTGGCGAGAGCGGCGTCATGTTCACCGACCAGCGCGGAACTACCGTCCTCGACGGCGCGCTCCTCGCCGGATTTCGCGAGCGTCCCCAGTTCGACGAGACGATCGGTAGTCTTTCCCATGGCGGAGCTTATCACGACCGGCGCCTCATCCAGTCGCCCCGCGGCGATCGTCAGCACCCGATCGATCCAGTCCGCGTCTCGGACGCTGCTCCCTCCAAATTTGAGCACGATCATCGGCGATACCGATCGAAGTGTCCCAGTGCCACAAACGCTTCGGCGTTGAGGATCGCCGCGCCCGCCGCGCCGCGGACCGTGTTGTGGCCCATAATGACCATCTTAAAGCTGCCGATCGGGTCGGGTCGCAGGCGTCCTACCAAGGTGGACATACCGTTATTGCGTTGAACATCTCGCGCCGGTTGCGGGCGGTCCGGCTCCGTCATGACTTCGATCGGCCGGGCCGGGGCCGACGGGAGGGAGCGGTCTTGCGGCATTCCTCGCCAGCCGCTCAAAACCTCCGCTACCTCGTCCATGGATGGTGCGGCTCCGGAGCGGAGTTTCACGGTAACCGTTTCCAGGTGTCCGTCATACACGGGGACCCTGGTACACGCGGCGCTCACCAGAAACGACGCGGGGTCTACGCCGTCAGCCGTGAGTGTTCCGAGAATCTTCTGAGCCTCAATTTCCATCTTCTCTTCCTCGCCGGAGATGTACGGAACCACATTTCCGAGAATATCCATCGAGGAGACCCCGGGGTACCCGGCTCCACTGATCGCCTGCATCGTGGTCACCTGTACCCAGTCCACTCCCCACCGAGCCTGAATCGGTGCCAGCGCCATCGCCAGGAACATGGTGGAGCAGTTGGAGTTGGTAATGATCGCTCCGGGCCACCGTTGGCGGGAAACCATCTCAAAATGATCCGGGTTGATTTCGGGTATTACCAGCGGGACATCCGCATCCATACGATGGTTGCGAGAATTGCTGATCACCACATGCCCGGCCTCTGCGTACTGTACTTCCGCCTCTCCGGCGACGGAGCTATCCAGTCCGGAAAACAAAATCGGCGAAGCGAGAGAATCGGACGTACTCTTTACCGTCATCTCGGCAATACGCGCCGGAATGGGCTGATCTTGCTTCCAGGCGCACGCCGCGGAGTACGCCTTGCCCGCACTTCGGGGGCTCGCTACGAGTTCGGCAATTTCGAACTGCGGGTGGTCTTGCAGAAGGACAACAAATTTCTGGCCAACGGTGCCGGTGGCACCGAGAACTGCGATAGGAATTCGGCTCATAGCCGCGAAGCGTAGATGAGCTGGTACCGGCTGTCAACACGGTTATAAATGGTGCTACACTCGCGACTTGTGAGTAGTAGTGCCCGAGACCGGATCAGCAGTGACGCACTCCTCAGTATGCGCCGCGAAATAGCGCAGTCCGAAGGTCAGGAAGTGCTCTTCGTGGGCCATCTCGACCATGAAGGGATGGTGTCTTCGGTAGAAGTGTACGCCCGGGGTAATGAAGCAGCGGTGGCCGCCCCGGCGGAGTTCTGCGAACGGGGCGACATCGTGATTCACAACCACCCCAGCGGTGTTCTGCGCCCGAGCGAAGCGGATGTCTCCGTGGCGTCCCGTCTCGCAGAGCACGGTATCGGCTCGGCGCTCATCGATAACGCGGTGGACCGCATGTACGTTCTGGTTGAGCCGGTGCTACCGGAAGAGACGGAGTTGCTCGACGAGGAGCTACTGGCGGACATGATCGGTGACAATGGCGCGGTGGCGATCCAGCTGCCCGGTTTTCGCCCGCGACCGACGCAAATTGCGATGTTGCGCCAGGTAACCACCGCGTTTAACCGATGCCAGATTGCGGTGGCTGAAGCGGGAACCGGCGTGGGCAAATCGTTTGCCTACTTGATTCCTGCGGTGAGTTGGGCGCGCGCAAATAACGAGCGGGTCGTCATCGCCACCGCCACGATCAACCTCCAACAACAACTGGTGGAACACGACCTGCCCCTCGTGCAGCGCAGTCTCGGCACCAGTATTCCCGTGGCCTTGGTGAAAGGGCGGGGAAATTACGTCTGTCGCCGAAAACTCGAGGAGCAACGCGCAGAGGCAGAGCTCTTTACGGATGGTGATTCGGTTCGCGCGATCTCCGACTGGGCGGAAACGAGTCCTACCGGATCACGCAGCGACCTTCCGTTTCCGGTGAGTTCCGAGGAGTGGTCTCGAGTGAACAGTGAGCCGGACACCTGCTCGGCGTCGAGGTGCCCCAATCGGGAGCGATGTTTCATCCTCAACGCTCGCCGGCGGGCGGCCGGGGCAAAGATCCTGGTGGCGAATCACCATCTCGTTTTCAGCGATCTCGCCGTGCGTCAGGCCGGGGCGGGGTACGATTCCACCGCGATTCTTCCGCCCTTTCAGCGGCTGGTGTTTGATGAGGCGCATAATCTCGAGCGGGCGGCCACCTCTTTTTTTTCGGAGTCCCTGAGCTACTTTTCGATTCTCAAACACGCGGGGCGCCTGCTGCGCCGGCGGGGGCGCCACCGGTTTGGCCTGCTTGATCGACTTCAGGCGCTGGAGGCCGACTCCAGTCGACTGAAACAGGTTGAGTCGGACCTGGATACCCTTCGACGGGAAGCGGAGGCGCTCAACGCCTCGTTGGTCGCGTTTCTCGGGGGTGAGGCTTCCTGGCGGCTCACCTCCGCATCGGCGGCATCGCTCCGCGATACCGTGGGTCCGCCGCTCTTCGATGTGTCCCGAGCGGTGCTGGCGATCGCCGACCGTCTGGGAGCGCTCGCCCGGGCAACGGATGACCGATATCGCGATGATCCGACGTTCTTGGAATTGGTTGCGCTCATCCGCCGCTTCGAGGCGATGGCGGCGTTGATCGATCGTTTTGCCCAGGCGATTCCCGACGAGGAGTCGGTGCTGTGGTTGGAGCGACGCGCCGCCGGCGGAACGAGTCCATTTGTGGTTCTCAACGTAACGCCCTTGGATATCAGTGGCCTCATGCGGGATGCCGTGTTTCGGCCGTACGAGACGGTGGTGATGACCAGCGCAACCCTCGCCGTCAATGGGGACTTCCACTATTGGGGAAGCCGGCTTGGGGTGCCCCTGGATGACGACGAAACCACGGCCGAGCAATTTGCGTCTCCCTTTGACTATGCGCGGCGGGTGACCCTGGCGGTACCGTCAAACGCCCCCGCTCCCGAGGATCCGCTCTATGAGACGTATCTCAAGACGATCATCCCCCGGCTGGTTCACGCCGGTGGTGGTGGGGTGCTCGTGCTCTTTACCTCATACCGGCAACTGCAGGCGGTCTATGATGACGTAGCCCCGATCCTGGAGGGACGGGGCTATTCCTGTTACCGTCAAGGCAGTGACGACCGGACCCGCCTACTGGAACAGTTCCGGAGCGACGTCGCCAGTGTACTCTTTGCCACCGATAGTTTCTGGGAGGGGGTAGATATTCCGGGAAAAACGCTCCGCCTGGTGGTGGTATGCCGACTCCCGTTCCGGGTGCCCACCGACCCGGTTCAACTGGCCCGGGCGGAAGCGGTGGAACACGCCGGTGGAAACGCCTTCGTGGAGTTCAGCCTTCCCCAAGCCGTGATGCGGCTCAAGCAAGGGTTTGGTCGGCTCATGCGACGCGTGGATGATTACGGAGCGGTGGTGGTGACCGACCCGAGAATGATTCGCAAGAGCTATGGGCGGATGTTCTGGAACAGCCTGCCCCCGGCGCAACCGATGATTCTCCCCGGGGAATCTTTGGTGGAGGAGTTACACGAATTCTTGCTGCAATTTCGAGACGGACAGTACGAAGAATAGGGCGAGACGGATCCGGGGGCGGCCGCAGCTACGCGCCACAAGAATGCAGCTGCGCGCCACACCCACCGGCGGTACAAAAAAAGAGCGGCACCGTTACCCGATACCGCTCTCCTCTTACGTGTACGTGAGACGTAGCGTAACGCCGAGTGTTAGCCTTCTACGATCGCCAGTACATCGGACATGGTAAGAATCAAGTGATCATCATCGCCGATCCTCACGGTGGTACCGGCGTACTTGTCAAACATCACCCGATCGCCCTTCTTTACGGTGATCTCCTCATCATCGGTACCCACGGCGACGACTTCGCCTACTTGCGTTTTCTCCTGAGCGGTTTCGGGAATAAACAGGCCACCCTTGGTTTTCTCTTCTTCCCGTTCCATTTTGACCAGAATTCGGTCACCCAGCGGTTTAACAGTCATGCTGTCCTCCTATCAGACGATACATTTGAGATTTACTATGGAGATTGAATCCGACGGGAAATATACCGACCAACGGTCCTGCGGTCAAGAAAAACGTGCCCCCAGCACCCAATGACTGCCACAATCGCGATGATTTGGGCCATTTTCACCCGATTTTGGGACGATCAGGCCGGTCTGGGTCGAAATGACCCGTTATTGTTCGGAACGCTTCCGAAAAATGCGCGAATGGTATCTATGTAAGTCTTTGTACGGTAACGGCTTGGGCGGCGCGCAACGAGAAACGCGCTCTTGGCATACGACTTGCTTCTTTAGTAAGTGGAGGATACAGATGGCAGCAACTGCAACGCGTACCAAGACGACTAACACTACTCGACGTTCCGACGACGAAAACGTCCTCTCAATGTATCTCAAAGAGATCAATAAGATCCCTCTGCTTACCCGAGAAGAAGAAGATTATCACGCCCGCCGCGCCGCTCAGGGAATTCAGGAAGCCAAAGACGCCCTGATTCAGGCGAATCTCCGTTTTGTCGTCAATGTGGCAAAAAAATACCAAAACCAGGGCCTCCCACTGTCGGATCTGATCAGTGAAGGCAATATCGGACTTATGAACGCGATTGAACGGTTCGATGTGGATAAAGGGTATCACTTCATTAGCTACGCCGTGTGGTGGATTCGTCAGGCGATTCTCAAAGCGATCTGTGAGAAGTCACGGATGATTCGACTTCCCCTGAACCGGGCAAACGAGCTGGTGCAGATCGAGAAAGTGCGAAAAGATATCCAAGGGTCCAAAGGCGAAGAGGCGGAGCTTCAGGAGATCGCCCGCACTCTGGATATGAAGCCGGATCACGTGGCGGACCTCGTAAACATCTCCCGCGATCTCGTGTCCTTGGAGACTCCGGTGTATCAGGAGAAAGACTCTTCCGTGCTTGGGGATTTCGTGGAAGACCACAACTACATCCAGCCGGAGGCGCTGATGATCGAGCGCTCCCTCAAGGAAGATATCAATCACGTGCTGGCGTCGCTTACTGAGAAAGAGGCAGAGATCATCCAGTTTCGTTTCGGACTCAACGGGCGGAGCCCGCTTTCGCTGAAGGAGATCGGTGATCGGTATAACCTTACCAAGGAACGAATCCGGCAGATCGAGAAAAAGGCGCTCCGTCGATTGCAGCACCCGAAGCGTGCACAACATCTTGAGTCCTACGTAGCGTAATTGCCTGCGCGTACGATTAGCAAGGGGCATATATGCCCGTACGGCCTCACCGTCACCAACGTTGACAGTGGGGCCGATTCGTTTTAGTGTATCACTCGTATCATACGATCCGAACACAAATTACATTTCCGGGGGTAAACCGAATTATGGCTGAAAAGCGCGTCTATTTTTTTGGGGACGGCAAAGCCGAGGGTTCCGCCAGCATGAAAGAACTGCTGGGCGGAAAAGGCGCAAACTTGCACGAGATGTCCAGCATCGGAGTGCCGGTGCCGCCTGGCTTCACGATCACAACAGAGACCTGCCAAGAGTTTTTTAATAACGATTTGCAGTATCCCGCCGGCCTCGAGAAAGAGGTTATGGAGCATCTTGACCGCCTCGAGAAGCTGATGGGAAAGAAGCTCGGAGATGCCAAGGACCCGCTGCTGGTCTCCGTGCGCTCCGGGGCAGCGGCATCGTTGCCGGGCATGATGGACACCGTGCTCAATTTGGGTATGAACGACGACGCGGTGAAGGGCCTTTCCGAGGTGTCGGGCAGTGAGCGCTTCGCCTGGGATGCGTATCGCCGCTTTATTCAGATGTTCAGCGACGTGGTGAAGGGTACCAGCATTGAGCCCTACGAGCACGCGTTGGAAGGAATGAAGAAGAAAAAGGGCGTCGAAGAAGACACCGACCTCGATACTGCCGATCTCAAAAAGCTCACCGAAGAGTACAAACAGATCTATTCCAAGGCCACCGGCGAGCAGTTTCCGCAGGATCCGGTGAAGCAAATGTGGGAAGCGATCGGTGCCGTCTTCAGTAGTTGGAACAATCCGAAGGCCGTCACCTACCGGCGCATTAACGATATTAAGGGACTCATCGGTACCGCAGTTAATATCGTATCAATGGTATACGGAAATCTCGGTGACGATTCCGGTACGGGGGTGTGTTTCTCGCGCGATCCGTCCACCGGTGAGAAGGTTTTCTACGGCGAATATCTGATGAACGCCCAGGGTGAAGACGTGGTGGCCGGTATCCGGACCCCCAAGACGCTCAAGACGCTGGCGGAGCAAAGTCCCGAGATTTATCAACAGCTGGATGATGTCCGTGCCAAGCTCGAGGCGCACTACCAGGACATGCAGGATATGGAGTTTACGATCCAGCAGGGATTTCTCTACATTCTGCAAACCCGTAACGGAAAGCGTACCGGCGCCGCGGCGATTAAAATCGCAGTCGACATGGTAGACGAGGGTCTCATCGACGAAGAAAAAGCGGTCACCCGGGTAACGCCGAACCAGTTGGATCAGGTATTTCACCCGATGATCGATCCGCTCAGCAAGCAGAAGAACAAAGCGATTACCAAGGGCCTCAACGCCTCTCCCGGATCGGCGGCCGGACAGATCGTGTTCACCGCTGATGACGCGGAAGAGTGGGTCAGACAAGGTAAGAAGGTACTGCTGGTTCGCCGTGAAACGAGCCCGGAAGACATTGGTGGTATGCACGCTGCCGAGGGTATTCTCACCTCCACCGGTGGTATGACCAGCCATGCGGCGGTTGTCGCCCGCGGCATGGGGATTCCCTGCGTCGCCGGGTGTAAGGGTGCTGAAGTAAGCAACAAGAAGCTCACCATTTCCGGCAAGGTCTACAATGAAGGCGACTTCATGACGATCGACGGTTCCACCGGTGAAGTATTCTCCGGTGAGATGGATCTCATCGAACCGAAAGTCTCCGGTGAGTTGAATCGGTTCCTCTCCTGGACCGACAAAGTTCGGGCGACCGCCAAGCGCGAAGGCCTGACGGAGCAGAAGTTCTCGATTCGCACCAACGCCGACACCCCGCACGACGCGGAGACTGCTCGGGAGTACGGCGCGGAAGGTATCGGGCTATGCCGGACGGAGCATATGTTCTTTGAAGAGGACAAGATCCGCAGTTTCCGCGAGATGATCGTGGCAGAAGACAA
>JBMCMH010000053.1:0-16792 GCA_048614515.1 Alkalispirochaeta sp.
CTTGACTCCCTCACCGATCCCCCGGACACTGAATTCATGAACACTGATCACCGCACCGGCATTAAGCACCGGATCGCACACCCGCGAGATCTCCTGGTAGAGATGATGGACCGCGTCTACCGTTTTGGCATGACCACAACCTCCGGCGGAAATCTGAGCCTCCTCGACGAGGATGGAGCGATGTGGATCACCCCGGGTGGCGTCGACAAGGGATCGCTGCGGCGGGATGATATCGTGAAGGTGCTGCCCGACGGCACCGTGGAAGGTCGCCACAAACCGTCCTCGGAGTATCCTTTTCACCGCGCCATTTACGCGGCCCGCCCTGATGTGCAGGCGATCGTCCACGCCCATCCCCCCACCTTAGTCAGTTTCTCCGCCGTGCGGGTTCCGGTGCAGACCCGGGTTGTTCCCAACGCCTACCTGATCTGCGGCGAATGCCCCGTGGTCCCCTATGCCGCCCCCGGCAGCGAGGAGCTGGGGCGCAACATCGCCGACCAGTTTGCCACCGGGTCCAATGTGGTGCTGCTGGAAAATCACGGCACGGTGACGGTGGGTAGCGACATCTTCGAGGCGTTTATGCGCTTTGAGACGCTGGACTTCTGCGCACGCCTGGAAGTACGCGCCACCCGCCTGGGCGATGCAAAGCTCCTGAGCGACGACCAGGTCGCCGAGGTGCACAAAAAGACGCCGGTCATCGAGACCTTCGCACACGACGAGTACTCCACCGGCGAGAAAGAACTGCGACGGGAGATCGCCGACATCGTGCACCGCTCGTACGAGCAGCTCCTGATGACCAGTACTGAAGGGACCGTTTCCGCCCGCGTCGACGACCAATCGTTTCTGATCACCCCCTACGGGTATGACCGGAAGCTCTTGGAACCGGCGGACATGGTGCTCATCCGCGACGGTCGCGCGCAGACGGGCCGCCCCCCGAGCCGCTCAGCCCGCTTGCACGAAGCGATCTACGCCGCGCATCCCGAGCTCAATGCGATTATCGTGGCTCACCCTCCGGCGATGATGGCCTTTGCCGTGACGCACGCGCCGTTCGACTCCCGGGTGATCCCGGAGAGCTACATCCTTCTCCGTGATATCGAACAGTTGCCCTACGGGGTGTCGTACTCTCAGTACGCGGCGGTGACCGGGGCGATCAGTCCCGCCACGCCGAACGTTCTCATTCGCAACGAAGCGCTCATCGTCACCGGCGGCTCGCTACTCCAGGCGTTCGACCGGCTCGAAGTGGCGGAATATACGGCGGAATCGGTGCTGATGGCGCGCGCCCTGGGGCCGGTCGTGGCGATCGGTGATCAAGAGATTCGGGACCTGGAGCACGCGTTTCAGCTGCCTCCGCGGGACTGACGGGGACCTGTAATAGCCCGGGCGTCTGTGCGTCCGGGCGTGAATCCGGGCGCCCACCTGGGCGCTCCTTCACAACACCCCGCCGTGATGAGTATGTTAAATAGAAGGAGCGAGGAGTCATGCTTGTTGAACTACAGATTGTGCCGGTGGGCGGCGGCGCTCATATTGCCGACGCGGTGGCAAGAGCGGTAGAGGTAATCGAGGGATCAGGCCTACCGTATCAGCTCACCCCTTCAGGCACGGCAATGGAGGGTAGCTGGGATGAGGTGATGCCGGTTGTAAAGGAGGCGCACGACATTACCCGCAGCGCGAGTCCCCACGTCATAACCACGATACGCATAGAGGATGACGATCAGGCCGTGTCCCAGCTCACGGAGGACGTTGAACACGTCACCGGCAAGCCGGCGCAACGGACGGACGGTGTTTCGTCGGAGGAGAAAGTGCAAGAGGCGTTGGAAGAATCGTTTCCTGCCAGTGATCCTCCTGGCTACCGGGGCACAGGATAGACGTGACGGAAACCGCACAGGCCGGCGAACCTAAAGAGAGATAGTCTGTGGCCGCCCGAATCGACTTCGCCTACCTGCATCGGATCGCCTCCGGGCGGGAGAGTCACGCCACTCTGACGAGAATCGAATCTGATCGAGAGCGGCTGCTCTCGGATGAAGCCCCTCGAGGCACCAGGCGAACAGCTCAACCTGTCGCGTATCCTGGGACCCGAGGAGCTCGGACCGGACCGGTCGCGGGCAAACACACAGCCCGAACAACCACTTCACTTACCCTCCGAAGCGATCTCGCCCCAGCATCCATCGACACGTTTCTTGAAATCGTTCGTGACCACGCCCACGCGGTGTATTCCGGATTCAGGGGAGAGACGGGAGGAACGGTGGCGTCAACGAACATGCTCGTATTTCCGCGTCCCTGGATCGACCCCAACCCCATCCACTCGGGAAATTATGAAATCCCACGGATTTGACTGTCTGCACGCTGCGCCGAAACGAAGCGGGGATCTATACTTTATCCGCGCCGAGTGAACACGTTAGAAATTGCGAGCGGCGTACCCGGCCTCATCTACGAGGTATAGCCGGCACTACCCGCCATTTCCTTCCACGGCTTTCAGGACCGAAGCGATCGTTGCGTCCCGATCCTCGTACAGAAGCACATGGCCGCACCCCTCCACCACCTCGAGCCGACCGTGCGGAACCGTCTCGACGATCTCCCGACTCCACTCCGCCGGCGCGGCAACGTCAAGCGCTCCCACCCGGGCCACCACCGGCGCGGCCAGCGTGGAGAGCCGCGGCTTGAGGTCGGTCATCTCAGCAACCGCATCAAGCTCCCGGGCAAAGACGTCGCGGGGACAGGCGTTTACCCACTCGGTAACCTCCTCGTGGATATCGGGATGCGCAGCGGCAAACGCCGGCGGCAGGTAGAGGTCACGCACCGCGGATCGGAGATCAGCGGGGGAGCGCGCGAGTTCGGCATACGCGCGATACCGATCGCGAAGCTCCTTGGAAGGCGACGCCGTGAAGGTAGAGAGCAGATACACGCTGCGAACCTCCAACGCACCGGAGAGCGCCAGGTCGAGCGCCCGCCATCCGCCGAGCGAATAACCGACAAGGGCGGCGCCACTCACCCCCACCTGGCTGAGCGCCTCCAAAAGGGCGGCATCGGTTGCGTCGAAGCCCTGCCCCTCGGGAAGCGGCGAGCTCTCTCCCCACCCCGGGAGGTGGGGCACCAGCACCCTATACCGAGGTACCAGCGCCTCCACGAGCTCGTCGAAGTAAGATACGGGATTGGCGCCGTGCACCAGCACCACGGCGTCGCCGTCACCACGTTCAAAGATATGCATGGTTCATTCACCTCCGGTAGATTTGGGCTTGTTCGAGACCCGCAGCTCGATCCGGCTCGTGTTTACGTCCATTGATTGTACCACTGTTTCGGCCCGGGCCCGGCGGACGTACGTCCGTGAGGAGCCGTCGGCGGCCCGGCCCTTCGCCAGATCGACCCGAGCTAAAAGACTGCGGCAGAGCCGGGGATCCCGAAACGGATTAGTAAGATTCCCAAGTGAGTAGAAGATAGGAACGACGCGATCGGGATCGCGACGGGTGCGGTAGAACTCATACGGCTGGGCCACGTGTGGGTGATGTCCAAAGATCGCGTCGACTCCCCGCTCCGCGAGGGTGTGGGCTACTTCGAGCTGCGCGCATCGCGGATAGTGCTCATACTCCATACCCCAGTGCAGGTGTGCGATGACGAAGTCGGCGCCGGCGCTCCGGGCGTGCACGATTTGCCGGTCAAACAGCGAGAGATCGAGCCGTTCCAGGGGATCGTTCAGCCGCGTCCGGTTGACGATCCACGGGCGATCGGGGGGAGCCTTCCAGCCGTTGAGACCAAACGTGTGCGAGAGAACGGCGACGTTCATACCGTGCGCCTCGAAGAGCCGCGCGCGTTCCGCCTCCGAGGCGGTCTCATTAATGCCGTGAAAGGCGATCCCGCGGGAGCGCAAAGCATCAGCGGTGGAACGCACGCCCTCCACCCCAAAATCCAGACTGTGGTTGCACGCCGTCGAGAGGAAGGCGTACCGCGCTCCCTCATGCTCGACGAGCACGTCGAGATCGCGCGCGCCGACACGCAACCGTGGGGCCGTCTTACCGTCGAAACGGGGCGTTTCGGAGGGCTGGTCGAGTACCACGCACTCGAGATTCGCCATGGGCAGGTCGGCACCAAAGATCTCGTCGGCCACGTGCCGGTAAAGCCCGGATGAGCGTGATAGGTACTCGTGATCCATGAGGTCTCCGACGGCCGAAATCGATAATTCGCATTCAACCTGAAAACGATCCGGGAGCGCCCATCGAAACGCCCGCTGTGCGTCGAAATAGGCGCGCAGGTTCGAGCCGCGTTCCGGATGAACCACGTGGTGCTCAGTCTTGTGCAGCCAGTAGAGCACGTCGCGCAGTTTCATGTCCTCGTAGTCACCGCTGGCCCGTATCGGGTACTGCCAAGCACCGGTGCGCTCAACGAGCCGCAGCGCGGCGCCGTATACGAGCGCCTGCAGCCGGGGAAGGCGCGCCAACTCCCGCGGTGTGTGCGCGGTGGCAGGGGGCGCGCTCATGTGGTCTCCTCAGTGAAGACGCTTCCCCGTTGTTGAGTACCGCGGTCTTCTCGCACGAGCCCACTCCCTGAGATACCAGAAAATGTTCGGTAGGGCGTGTTCGATCCCATGCTCGTCCAAGACCTGTGCCGCCTGGCCCCGGTGCTTAGCAAGATCTGCCAAGCTTGAAACCAGAGGGCCTGTGACACGTCTACTATAGTGGGTGTCGAGGCACATTTGTCCAGTCCTGGACGGTTTTTATCTTCTATTTGTATACTGAAAAGCAATTAAGGCAGGATATATGTGTACACCGGCCCCAACTCGAGCCGCTCCGCACGGGATTTCGAAGGAGGTAGGCATGCTGACCTTGGCCGATTTCTACAACCTGATGCTCACAACTCGAACGGTTCGGCGTACGCTGGTGGACTTCGATCGCGCCGGCTCGGCGAAACTCGAAGAGATCGCACGCCTCAGAAATGCGCTGGAGTCACTCCGTGCGCTTCGCGGAGACGATGGCTACTACGAGCTACTGACCAAGGAAGACGGGGAACCCACACGACTCACCTTGGACTACGAGATATCCGAGCTCGAGAAGGACCTTCTCTTTTTCGAACATGGGGAAGCGGCACTCTATCGCCATCTGGTTGATCGCCGGCCGGGCTTCGAGTCCGACGTACAGGCAGTCTCGGATCTTCTTCGTCCGGCGGCGGGGGCCACCTGGATCACAGATCGGGATGGAACCGTCAACAACTACTGCGGGCGTTACCGGTCGTCGGTCCAATCCGCGTACAACGGGGTGTATCTCACGCGGTTCGCCCGAAATCGCACGAGCAAAGCGCTCATTCTCACCTCAGCACCACTTCAAGATTTCGGACTGCTCGACTTGAGCGTGATGCCGGACGGCACGTTCTTCATGGCGGGGTCTAAGGGCCGAGAGTTTCGTGATATTCACGGGTACCGGCACGAGCTGCCGATAGCAGCGGACAAACAGAGCCGTCTTGAAGCGTTCAACCGCCGCCTCTCCGATCTGGTGAAGTCGCCCGACTACCAGGAGTTCGGATTGATCGGCTCTGCGCTGCAGCTCAAGTTCGGACAGACTACCGTTGCCCGCCAGGACATGCACAAAAGCATCACTCCTGAGAGATCCGAAGCGTTCCTCGAGCGTGTGCACGACCTGGTTTCGGAGCTCGACCCCAGCGGAGAGACGTTCCGCATCGAGGATACCGGGTACGATATCGAGATAATCCTCACCCGAGCGGACGGGGACAGAGACTTTAACAAAGGTGACGGGGTCGAGTTCGTGGACGAGGTTTCCGGGCTGGATCTCGATGGACCCGTCATCATCTGTGGTGACACCCGGTCCGATCTTCCCATGGTTCAGCGTGCCGCCGAGCACGGTAGCGACCTGCGTACGGTATTCGTCACTGAAGACCAGGAGCTCCAACACGATGTGAGAAACGCCGCTCCCCAAAGCGTTTTCGTTGCGCACCCCGACGTGCTCGTGTTTGCCCTGGGGCGACTCGGAAAGGAGTAAACTGATGGACCTACCGAAAGGCGCAATCTTCGAGCTGCATTCGATCGTGTCCGGCACCCCACAGTTGCATTACGATGCGTGGAAAGAAACGTTCCAGGACGTACTCGCCGAGTTTCGAGAGGGGGAGCCTCCGCGCGGCTTCGACTACGACGACGATTACCGTCCGTACGTTGATGGCCGCCCGCGCTACGTTGCCGTCCGGGCGTTTCTTGATTCCTGCGATATTCAGCTCCCGCACGGTCATCCCGCCGACCCACCGGATAGACGGACGGTGTGTGGGATCGCGAATCGGAAAAACGAGCTATTTCGCGAGTTACTCTCACGCCAGGGGGTGAGGCCCGACGAGGATGCGGTAGAACGCATCGGAGAGCTCCGTGCCGCGGGAGTACGAACCGGGCTCGTTTCTTCGAGTCGAAATTGCCGGGCAGTGCTTGAAGCGGCCGGCCTCCTTGAACAATTCGACACGATCGTTGACGGCAACGATGTGGTCGAGCTCTCCCTCCCTCTTCGACCGGAGCCGGATGCCTTCGTCATGGCGGTTGAGAACCTCGAGCTCCTTCCAAGCGAGTGCATGCTCGCTGAAGCGGCTCCGGAGGGCTGCCGCGCAGGAACCAGGGGCAACTTTGGGCTCGTGGTCGGCATTGCGCGGGATGAGGATCCGCAAACCCTCACCGAGTACGGGGCGGATATTACTGTGGGCGGACTCAGAGAGCTCACCGGAGACAAAATTCGGCACTGGTTTGAGAGCGGCAAGGAGCAAGATGCCTGGAAGCTCACCTACCGGCAGTTCCATCCCGACGAGGAGATGTTGCGGGAAGCGCTGACTACAGTCGGCAACGGCTACATCGGAAGCCGAGGCGCCTACTGCAGTGCCGTCAGCTACGACGACATTCACTACCCGGGCACCTACGTTGCCGGTCTGTGGAACAAACTGGGGACGGAGGTACACGGGCACACCGTGTACAACGACGATTTCGTCAACATCCCTAATTGGCTTCTCATCGAGCTCAAGATTGCAGACGGAGGATACTGTCGTCTGCTCAGCTGCACCATAGAAGAGTACGAACACACGCTGGACATGAAACGTGCCGTGCTCAGTCGCAGGCTCCGCATCAAAGACACCAAGGGTCACCGCACGCTCATCGAGACCCGGCGATTCCTCAGTATGGCGGAACCGCATCTGGGCGTGCTCGAATACCGGATCACGCCGCTTAACTACAGCGAGCGCGTAACACTACGCTCTTCCATCGATGGCACGGTGATTAACTACGGAGTTCCCCGCTACCGTGACTTGAGCAGTCAACATCTCGAGGTGGTGACCACCGCCGAACACGACGGGCGCATTGAGCTCCACGCCCGTACCACACAGTCACGCGTTGCGATCCTCATGGGTGCTCGACACACCGTCACCGAGGATGGCCATGAACTGTCTGCAGCGGTCGACACGGAGCTCGGCGAAGGCCACATCGCTCGCCTGATGCACTTTACGGCGGAGGAGGGGCGAACGTACACCGTGAGAAAGTTCGTTTCGATCCACACCTCTCGAGACCGAGATACCGAGGACCCCCTCGCCGATATGCGACGGCTCGTCGACTATTGGGGGAGCGGGAATGCCCGGTTCGATGAGGCTCTCGCCGAACACGTGCAGCGCTGGGCGGAGTTGTGGGAGCGTGCAGACCTGCGTATCGAGCCGGACCGGTTCTCACAGCGGGTAGTGCGACTTCACACCTACCATCTTTTAGTTAGCCACTCGCCCAACAGCGCCGCCCAAGATGTGGGTTTCACCGCTCGCGGTCTCCATGGAGAGGCCTACCGCGGCCACGTGTTCTGGGACGAACTCTTCGTGGAGCCGTTTTACAATCTGCGCTTCCCGGAAGTCACTCGCGGGCATCTGATGTACCGCTACCGACGCCTGGATGCGGCGCGGGAACTTGCCCGTCAGCTCGGCTATCAGGGAGCGATGTATCCGTGGCAGTCCGCCGACGACGGCGGAGAGGAGTCGCAGGAGCTCCACTATAACCCGCGCTCGGGAGGGTGGGATCCGGATCTCAGCCGCAACCAGCGGCACGTCTCGCTTGCAATCGCCTACGACGTGTGGAGTTACTACTACGCCACCGGCGACCAGACGTTTATGGAGAACTACGGCATGGAGATGCTCGTGGAGATCTGTCGCTTCTGGGTCAGCAAAGCCTACTACGACAAAACAGACCAACGGTATCACATCGACGGCGTCATGGGGCCCGATGAGTTCCACGAGAAGTACCCCGACGCCGAAGACACCGCCGGCTTTCTCGATAACGCGTATACCAACATCATGACCGCCTGGATTCTTCACAAAACGATCGAAACGTGGGAGCACCAGCGGCAGCCCGTGCGCGACACCGTGGCGGAACGGATCGGGCTTGATGAACAGGGAGAGATCGACCACTGGCGACAGGTAATCTCAGGTCTTGCCGTCGAGATTGGCGATGATGAGGTCATGTCGCAGTTCACCGGGTATCGGACCCTGGAAGAGCTCGACTGGGACGCGTACAAGCGACGCTACGATAATATCCGTCGTATGGATCGAATTCTGAAGGCTGAGGGAGATTCGCCCGATCGCTACCAGGTAGCGAAACAGGCTGATGCGCTCATGGTGTTCTATCTGCTCTCGCCCGGCCAGGTTACGAATATTCTCGAAATGATGGGCTACGAGATAGCGGACGCAAAGCGCTTTGCCACAAGGAACTACGAGTACTATCTCGCCCGCACCAGCCAGGGCTCTACGCTGAGCTACATCGTGCATTCTGCGATCTCCCGCTACGTCGAGGGCCACCGCAATGACACCTGGCGATGGTTCATCGCCGGCCTGGAAAGTGACATATTGGATACGCAAGGGGGCACGACGCGGGAGGCGATCCACTGCGGCGTGATGGCCGGCACATTGGGCATCATCATCGAGAACTTTGCCGGCATTAACCTGTTCCGCGACCACATCGAGGTGAACCCGGACCTGCCACGCTCGTGGAACAGCCTGGCATTTTCCCTGGTTCATCGGGGAAACTTGTTTCTCTTCGAGATCGTCCCGGGGACGATGCGTATTACGCGGCGTGCCCTCGACGCGGATCGCGCCGAAGCGATGTATCTGCGCGTGGGAGAAGAGACCTACAGCTTGGACGCTCAGCCACTCGAGGTCCCCTACGAGCAGAAGAGCGCCCGAATGCCAAGCTGAGCAGGCTGCGCGGTCGCCGGACACAGCAGGGTTGTTGGACTAGGGAGCCGGACACGTCACCGTCGGTGACGAGATCATGAATGAGCATTGAGGAGGAACGTGATGAATCTCGAACGGATTAAGACGTTACAGACAAACGCCTCGTCCAAGGTCGTACTCCTTGTGATGGACGGTTTGGGAGGACTTCCCGGACCCGACGGCGCAACGGAGCTCGAGGCGGCGGACACAAAGAACCTGGACAAGCTCGCCGCTCAGAGCCTGTGTGGGCTTCACGAACCTGTGGGCGGCGGCATTACTCCGGGAAGCGGCCCCGCCCATCTGGCCCTCTTTGGCTACGATCCGTTGCAGTACCAGGTTGGTCGCGGTGTGCTCAGCGCAGCCGGCATCGATTTCGATCTCCAAGCCACTGATGTGGCGTGTCGAGGCAACTTCTGCACCGTCGACACGGACGGCCGTGTCACCGATCGCCGGGCGGGCCGCATCGCTACGGAAAAGAACCTCGAGCTTGTTGAGAAACTCAGAGGGATCACGCTCTCCACGGGCGAGGTCTTTGTTGAGACGATTAAGGAACATCGATTTCTGGTGGTCTTCCGCGCCGAGGGGCTCGGAGAACAGGTGAACGACACCGATCCGAAAGTGGTGGGCCGCGCACCCCACAAGGCGAACGGCGGAGACGATGCATCCCAGGCGACGGCGGCACTGGCGAATGAGTTTGTCGAAAAGGCCCGGGAAATTCTCGCTTCGGAAGAGCAGGCGAACATGACTCTCCTTCGAGGATTTGCCAAGACGCCCGCGTGGCCGACCTTCGAGGAGGTCTACGGAACAAAGGCGGCGTCGATTGCGGCGTATCCGATGTACCGCGGTCTCGCGAAGCTCCTCGGCATGACGGCCCTCGACGCGGGGGAGGATCCCACCGAGAAGTTCGAGACCCTCATGGCGCATCGGGATGAGTATGACTTTTTCTTCATCCATGTAAAGAAGCCGGACAAGGCCGGGGAGGATGGGGACTTCGACGCAAAGGTCGAGAGCATCGAGAAGGTGGACGCGGCGCTGCCGGCGCTCCTCGCGGCGAAGCCCGATGTCCTCATCATTACGGGAGACCATTCGACCCCCTGGGCTCTCAAGAACCACAGTTGGCACCCGGTACCGACGATCATTCACTCAGCCTACTGTAGGCCTGATGGGGTTTCGTCGTTTGGCGAACGAGCCTGCATTGCCGGGGGGCTCGGGCCGCGCTTTCCGGCAACACACCTCATGCCTCTGGCTATGGCAAACGCTCTGCGTATGGAAAAATTCGGCGCCTGAGCGATGCATATTTCGAGGGTGCTCCCATGAGGCCTGACTCACTCAAGAAGATAAACGATACGCTCTGGGAGCTTCCTACCAGTTACAAGGAGGGCATGCAGGTTCCCGCCCGCATATACGGAACTGAGGGACTCATCGATGGAATGGACCAGGGGGTCTTTGATCAGGCTGCCAACGTGGCGGCGCTGCCGGGAATCGTCGGATACTCTTTTTGCATGCCCGACGGTCACTGGGGTTACGGCTTTCCCATCGGCGGAGTCGCCGCCTTTGATCCGGAGGTAGGAATTATCTCTCCCGGGGGCATCGGATTCGACATTAACTGCGGTATGCGCCTGATTCGCACCGATCTTACTCTGGAGGAAGTCGCACCGAAACTCGAACGCTTGGTGGATCGACTCTTTAAGCGGATTCCCGCAGGGGTCGGCGGCTCGGGAATGGTGAATCTCACCAAGGATGAGTTTCGCGACCTCATAACCCGTGGAATGGAGTGGAGCCTTGACCGGGGATACGCCACGGCTGAGGATCTCGCCCTCACGGAGGAGGGAGGTAGTATGAAGGGGGCGGACGCCTCCAAGGTAAGCGAAAAGGCGATCTCCCGGGGGTACAAGCAGGTCGGCACGTTAGGGTCCGGCAACCATTACCTGGAAGTGCAGGTTGCTCGAGCCGCTGATGTAGCCGACCCCGACCTCGCTCACCGCCTGGGGATTGACCGCCCGAACCAGTTACTCCTGATGCTTCATACCGGAAGTCGCGGTTTCGGCCACCAGGTGGCTACGGACTATCTCAAGCGGTTTCTCACGGTAATGAACGATACCTACCACCTCGGCATTCATGACAGAGAGCTGGCGTGCGCGCCGTTCCGCTCCTCGGAAGGGCAGGACTATTTCGCGGCGATGCAGTGCGGTGTAAATATGGCGTTCTGCAACCGACAGATGATCCTCCACGGCATCCGCGAAGTCTTTTCCGACGTCTTTGGCAAATCCTCGGAGGACCTGGGCATTCGGCAGGTTTACGATGTCACCCACAACACCGCAAAGCTCGAGCATCACCGGCTCGACGGAGAGGATCAAGAGCTACTGGTCCATCGAAAGGGGGCAACGCGAGCGTTTGCGCCGGGGATGAAGGACATCCCGGAGCGCTACAAGGATATTGGCCAGCCGGTTATTATCGGCGGCAGCATGGAGACGGGAAGCTACCTCCTTCTGGGCAGGCCGGAAGGAGAAGCAGCGTTTTTTACCACCGCTCACGGAAGCGGCCGGGTTATGGGCCGTCGTCAGGCCCGGAAACAGTTCAGCGGAGAGCAGCTCAAACAGGATATGCGGCGGAGAGGCATCTATGTTCGCGCGGTCTCCAACTCCGGACTCGCGGAGGAAGCCGGCGGCGCCTATAAGAGTATCGACGCTGTCGTGGACGCTGCGGATGCCGCTGGATTGAGCCGCAAAGTCGTCCGACTAACCCCCGTGGGCACCATCAAGGGGTAGTCGGAGCGTGCCATACCGATACGTTGATGATGCAACCACTGCTGATGTCGCGTTCGAGGCGTGCGGCGCGTCTCTAGAAGCTCTTCTCTGTAGCGCCTGGGAGGCGACCGTGGGACTTATGGTTGAGGATTCCCAAGCCCTCGGTTCAGCCGAGTACCGCCGGATTAGCCTGGAGAACGAGGATCCGGAGATGTTGCTGTTCGATCTCCTCGGAGACCTGCTCTACTACAAGGATGCGGAGGGGCTCCTGCTTGTGTTGGACGAATGCACCCTGGAGGCTCACGGCGATCGATTCATCTTTTCCGCCCGTGCCGGGGGCGAATACATCGATCCGAACCGTCACCGCCTCGGTGTGGACATCAAAGCGGTAACCCTTCACCAATTCGAGTTGCGAAAAACCGAGGAGGGGTGGAAAGCCCGAGTGGTACTCGACACGTGACACCAAATGGAGCAGCGCTCTTCTCCGGTACCTCTCGCGGGAGCACCAGGACACCCTCGGCAGCCCCCACAGATCCTCGCGCATTTGGTCGAGCCGAGCTCGCCGCTGCGCCGGCAATTCTGTGCGGTATTTGTTCAGTCTATCCGTGAAGATGGGGATGGTGGCATGATCATCTCAAGAGACGGTGGTAATAGCGCCGCACCCAACGGTCGGACCATCCCATAGCAATGGTGTGTCGTACGATGCGCATAACCGCGCGGCGGCCGATTTTCGCCTCGCCACAGAGCACCTCCGGATTACCACGACTTACCGACAGCGTCCGAGCGGCGAACATGAGAGGCCACATCGAGGCGACTCTCACTCGATACAGCGAGCGAGGCAAAGCGAGAACGTATCGCAGTCCGTCTTGCAAGTGGCGCCCAGCCTTCTCGGCCAGCCGGGCCACTACCTCTAATGATACGGAGGTGTGGCTCCCGGAAAAGAGATCCTCCGGAGCGACCCCGCACTCCGGCAGAACTCTTCGGGGACAAAGATCCAGCCGCGCTCTCGATCTTTACGAATCCCGCGGATGATGTTGACGGTTTGCAAGCCGAGGCCATACTCCCTGGCCAGGGGCAACAGCAGGCGGCGGCGGCTCCGGACCACGATGGAGATAGCTGAAAACACTTCCGTGATCATAAAGCCCACGATTCCTGCCACGTAGTGCATATACTCGTCGAGCTCTGCTTCGCCGCTACTCTCGGGTGGCGCAGGCATTGCTCCCTCCAACTGTCAGGAGGGGAAATCGCCTGCCAGGACTCGCTCCCACGAGTGGAGGAGCTTCGCCTTTTCACCACTTCGTAGAGCGGGAGTGTCCTCGAGATAGTCGGACACCCGAAAGAGCAAGTACGCGACAGTCATGGGATATCGGAAACGGCCAGGCAGCATCCGGTTGGAAAGGGCAAAGGTGCGGCTCACCCGTTCGAGAAGCTCATAGAGCGCCTCTTGGGAAAGGCGCTCGCCATTGAAAGAACCACTGCGCTCCTGTACGGGTACCGATTTCGCGATCTTGCTACGCACTATACCTGATAAAGGCACTCAGAGATACCTGACGTGCGCGATCGCATACCGCGCCGGCACATGTCAGCCCCCACATCGGTTGATCGGGCCCCAGTATGGCAAACCACAGAACCGATACAACCGTTCCGGCCGGGCGCATCGTGGTAGCCGGTATCGAAAAATTGGGACGTACCCCCTATACTGAAAGAAGAGGAGTGGAACATGGCGGCATCAAAGACAAAATGTATCGGAATTCTCACCAGTGGCGGAGATTGCCCCGGACTCAACGCGGCGATCCGCGGGGTGGTGAAAGCGGCGATCGGTTCCTATGAGATAAAGGTGGTAGGGTTCCTCGACGGCTTTCGCGGACTGGTACAGAACCGAACGATCGTGCTGGATGATCGCGCCGTGAGCGGTATTCTCACGCAAGGGGGCACCATCCTCGGGACCGCCCGGGATAAGCCGCACAAAATGCCCATGGGCGGCAAGAAGATGGACATGACCGAGGCCGCAGTGGAGAATATCAAGAAGCACCATATTGACTGCCTCGTGTGTTTGGGTGGGGGCGGTACCCAGAAGAACGCCTACCACCTCCACAAGGAGGGCGGTCTGGACGTGATCACCCTGCCCAAGACGATCGACAACGACGTAGCCGAGACGGACGTAACCTTCGGCTTCGACACCGCCATGAATATCGCCACCGACGCGATTGATCGGCTCCACACTACCGCAACCAGCCACCACCGCATTATCGTGTGTGAGATCATGGGCCACAACGCGGGATGGCTCACGCTGGGGGCGGGGATCGCCGGCGGTGCCGATGTGATTCTGATTCCGGAGATCCCCTACGATCTGAACGCGGTCGCTGCTCACCTCGAAAAACGGCGTATGAGCGGCAAGCGCTTTTCCATCGTGGCGGTGGCGGAAGGGGCGGTTTCTCAGGCTGAACTGAAGGCGCAGGAGAATGGTGACGGCAAGAAAAAGAAAGACAAGAGTACCGAGGTGGTGGTGGAACACGACGCCGATGGTCAGCCCTACCACCTGGTTCAAGAGCCCAAGGCCAGCCAGATCGCGCGCCAGCTCCAGCAGCTCACCGGCACCGAGGCGCGCGTTACCTCCCTGGGGCACGTGCAACGGGGCGGAAGCCCCTCACCGCGAGACCGGTACATCTCCTCCATCCTCGGGACCGCCGCGGCGGAAGCGCTGGCGGAGGGAGACTATAACAACATGATTGCGATCCGTGGCGATCGATCAGAGCGAGTAAAGCTCAAAGACGTGGCGGGCAAGAAGAAGCTGGTGCCGCCGGACCATCCCTCCATCGCCAGCGCAATCTCACTCGGTACGTGCATGGGCACGTGACGTGACGTGCCAGGCCCGTGGGCACGCGCGCCGGGCCCGGCTCGCTACCGAAACCACTGCACCCCCGCCGTGAACAGATCAAAACCGGTCGCCGGCGGCAGGTGCCGGTGGAGCCCCGGCCGCTCCCGTTCGGTATGGCCCATTTTTCCGAGGAAGCGGCCGTCCGGAGAGAGCAGCGCCTCCACGGCGCCGTCGGACCCGTTAGGGTTCCAGGGCCGGTCGTGCCGGGTACGCCCCTGGAAATCCACGTACCGCGCCGCCACCTGCCCGGCCCCATCGAGATTGGCCAGGAGATCCGCATCACACGCAAAGCGTCCCTCCCCGTGGGACACCGGCACCGCCACGATCTCTCCGGGATCTGCGGCACTCATCCACGGTCCCAGGGTGGAGTCGATCCGCGTCAGTACCCGGCGCGATACGTGGCGGCCGATCCCATTGGGCGCCAGCGCCGGGAGGCCCGGCCGTCGGTCGACGAACTCCCCAAACGGCACCAGCCCGGTCCGTACCAGCGCCTGAAAGCCGTTGCAGATTCCCAGAATCAAACGATCGCCGCCGACAAAGTGCGTCTCGATCACCTCTCGGACGGCGGGTGAACGCAACACCGCGGCGATGTACTTCCCGCTCCCCGCCGGCTCGTCTCCCGCGGAGAATCCCCCCGGCAGCATGAGGATTTGGCTGTCCGCGAGGGCCTCCGCCAGATCACGAAGGCTGTCCCGAAGACGGTCGGTGGAACCGGTGTGCAGGACGAACTGCGCGGTAACTGCCCCGGCCGCCTCAAACGCCGCTGCCGTGTCGTCCTCGCAGTTGGTGCCGGGGAAGACCGGAATGAGGACGCGCGGCCGGGGGGCGGATGCTTTCCCGGAGCCGTGGCGGGGGGCGGGCCGCGCCATCGACGGCGGGGCGGACTCAGGACCGCGCGCTGCACCGTCCCCGGAAGAGTCCGGCCCGTGAGAGCCCTCGCTGGGCGGTCCGTCATCGGGAAACACCTCCTGCAACGGCCGGCTCCAGAGCTGATAGAGGTCCGCGGTGCGCCGCAGCGCGCCGCCGACGCGAATCACACCATCGGCGGTGGTGTGCCCCAGCAGAACCAGATGTCCCGAGGGTGCTCGTTCCGCCGCGGACGCACCCCTGCTACCGCTGGTGTCGCTGAACCCGTCACTCAACTGCACGATGATCGATCCGTAGCCCGCCTCGAGGGCGTGCTCCCGGTACTCCCTCTCCAGCCGAAACCCCAGGTTCTCCCCAAAGCACATCTCCACCACCGCGGGGAGCCAGCCCGCCCCGCGCACCGGTGCCGCCGCAGCCACCTCGCCGCGGGAGGCGGCGTCCGCCAGCCACCGGTGAACGGCACCAAAGACCGCAGCGTCGGGGATGCCCGCAGCGGTCTGGGGGACTCGCGCGAGATAGACCGGCTGCTCCGGGCGGGAAACGTGCGGCGCCACAACCCGCGGTGCCGGCATCACGCCCAGCGCCACGGAGATCAGCGTCGGGGGAACATCAATGTCTTCAAAGCTTCCGGACATGCTGTCCTTACCGCCGATCGCCGTAACTCCCAGATCGCGCTGCGCCGCCAACGCCCCTAATAGCGCCGCCGTCGGCAGCCCCCAGCGCGCGGGATCATCACCGGGACGGGGAAAGTACTCCTGCAGCGAGAGCCATATCGCCCCGGGAGGAACGCCGGCGGCGGCCAGCCGGGAGACGCTCTCCACCACGGCGGTATAGGCCCCGCGCCAGGGAGACCGGGCGCTCTCGTCGGGGTCGAATCCATACGCCATGACGGTGGCCACCTCCGGCACGGCGGCCCCCGGGTCCCGGCGGTCGGCCTGCCCGGCGGAAAAGACGTGGGGCAGACGCGCCGCCATGGCGGTCACCGGCGAGCGTTGCAGCCGCCCCGCCCCGTGGGCCAGGAGCGTCCCCGCGCCGATGGAACTATCAAACCACTCCCCCAGGGAGAGGCGCGAGGCGAAGCGCAGATCCTGCA
>JBMCMH010000054.1:0-16679 GCA_048614515.1 Alkalispirochaeta sp.
CGATGAGCGCGATTCCCCGGGAGCTCCGTCGCGCCGGGTACGAGCCGGAGCAGGCCACGGCGTTTCACCGTGACTTTTGTCGCCGCTACGGCGACCTGATGGTGCATTGGCCGGATATCTTTGAACGCGCTCGCATCGCCAACCTCGATCGGGAGTAGCGCCGCAATCACCCGCGGGACAAGTATGAGAGCTCGTTCGGGAGCACGACGTTGTTGCCCATACGGTCCTCGCCGTAGCCGTGCTTGGCGAGTATCTCGAGGTCTTTTAGGGCGCGACTGTCACCCACGAAGCGCACCGTGATATCGCTTTGGACGTCGACCTTGGCGATCGACATAAAATGGCGTACTGCCCGCGCCACCAGATCCGCCATGGTGGTATCTTGTTCAACGTTGAGCTCGTCAAACGAGAGGTCGGTGTCATACATGATGATTTGGCCGGCATTCATGAGCCGTACGAATACCAGCTGTAATTCCCGCACCAACTCTTCGTGATCCTCAGGGATGGGACGCTGCAGCTCCGGCAGCTTACTGAGCATCGCAGCGATCCGCCGTCGCTTGATTCGGTTGATCGCTTCGTTGGCGCGAAAGAGGTCCATGGGGGCGGAGGCGTCGTACTCTTGGTCGTCCATGTGCATTGTTACTTTGCTGCCGTAGTGGAGCACGATCCGCGCCACCAGGGTGGAGGGACGAACGTGAAATCCTCGATAATTGGGAATCGGTACGGTGATTTCCGCTTGCTCTGAATACGCCTGAATCATCGAACGGCACAGTTGCACCGCCGATTCCATGTACTCCCGGGCATATCTCAGCGGATACTCAAACACGTTATCTCGCAATCGCTCCGGGTCCATGGGGAAGCGCATCTCGCGGTACGTCTCCCGGCGGAGGGAACTCATGTGCCGAATATAGTAGTGCACCAGATCGGTGCCGATAGACAAAAGGTGATAAATGATGCTGATGTGGCCGCGAAGATACCGGATCTGCTCGTTCTGTTGTTCGAGGTCGGACTCAAAGATGTAGGTGTCGTACAGAGACTGGAGGTTGTGAAATCGCGCTTCCACCGTTCGCATCCGCTCCTCACTGATGGGGTATGGGATACATCCCTGATACTCGTCCCCTTCCCGCTCGGCAAGTACCGCCCGTACGTCGGCATCCTCGGATAGGTTGAGGAACTGCGTGGCCAGATACACGATTTGTTCACCGATGCGGTCGACGTGGCGAACCTCCCGATCAGTGGGCAGCCGAAAATCCAACGGGGCGGCGATGCACGGCGCGAAATTGTCGTCCACTTCCTCCGGATGGACCCCGCATAGCTGCGTCTGATCGATAATCGTCCCCGCCACAGAAAACACGACGTCGCGCAACGCGGAAAGAACGTTGTCGGTCTTGTCGGCAAACTCTTCTTGGGAGTCCAGCAGTTGATAGCGATGAATCGCTTGCCGCACATGAAGCACGTCATAGGTCACCGAGGAAAAATTCTTTGCCGCAGCAATGGACTCACGGAATGGAAACCACATCCTATTGGTTTGGGCGCCGTGGAGGTCAAGCAACTCCTGTAACGTCGATGCATCCCGGTGAAGGTGGCCGAGATAGTCCCGACAGGGAAAGTCCGGGTTGTGCTCTTGTTTGAAGGCAAAATGGCACAGCCGGAGCACCGGCTCGGTGTACGTGATTACCGTCTCAAGGAAGTCATCGTAGTCACCCTGGCGAGGCGTCGCGTCGGACCGCTTTTTTCGAAACACAGACATGCTATCTCACAGGCTACGCCCTCAGGCCGACCTTCGCAATAGCATGACCGTACTCCGGGGGATGACGTCTCACGGCAAGATACCGTATGTTCGGGCGATGGTAGACCTGGCGTACCTTGACCGATGCGATATCTGGCTTCTTCGAGTTATTGGTGACACGTCACTTCGTCAGATCCGGCATAGCATCTTGAAATTGCAAATGCAGACGGACACAACGCGCAATACCTACCAACTCATCGTTCTCAAGGATGCCCAATTCACGTTTTCCGCGCTTCACGTAGAGCGTGTCAGAGGTCTCATCAATCGCGGGATGGCCGCTACCGACTGGTATTCCCAAGCGTATGTAGCGCTCGTTCCCGGCAATGACCGCCTCACGATGGGATATGTCCGCTCGTATCACGCTCTACCTTATCCGGCATGGCCAATCGGCGGAGAACACCAGCCGGTTCCGCGGTGCCTACGCTCATCTACACCAACCCCGCAGGCGTCCGTCCCCCGGGAGTCACCTTCTACGCCACCTGGATTCGGTCACCCTCCATGGGGCATTCGCCCAACGGGCTCGTGCATCTGTTCCAGCACTTCAATTTGCGAGTCCACCAACCGCCGAGCATCGGCGTCAATACATACCGTAACCGGCGGACGCTGGGCGTACTCGGACCGTCCCGCCTCATCACCGGCGGCGATCGGCCACGTCTTGCCCCGGCCGATACCGTGTCCCGTATCTACCACGACCGGCCAGTGCTCCACGGTAAACGCATCGGGATGCAGCAAATAGGAGATCGTGGTGGAGTCATGTACGTAGATTCCGTCGCTACCCACGCTCTGCTCGTAGAACGCGTGGTAAAACGGAACGATCTTAGCCAGGTGCCGCCCAATCGGTGATTCGATGCGATAGATTCGTTGCAGATCGTCGGGGGTCATCGTGATGCGATGGGTCACATCAAGCCCGCAGATCGTCACCGGCCACGCCGCGGACAACACGATATCCGCCGCGTCCGGGTCGTTGAGAATATTTGCCTCGGCGGCGGCAGAGGCGTTACCGGGAGCGTGAACGTTGCCTCCCATGGCGATTACCTGTCGTACTTCGTGCACGATTTCCGGTCGCTCCAAGAGGACCAACGCCAAATTGGTAAGCGGCCCCAGCGTTACGAGCGTCACCTCTCCGGGGTGCGCGCGCACGGTATCGAGAATGAACTGCGTTGCACGAGCAGACGACTCCCGCGTCACCGGCGGCGCTAAGGGGACTCCCCCTTGCCCATTATCGCCATGGACAAACTCAACCGCCCCCCGGTAGGTGCCGGCCAACGGCCGGGCCGCGCCGCGCGCCACCGGAACAGTCGGTCTCCCGGCGATCTCTATGAGCCGCAGGGCGTTCTCCGTGGCAAGGTTGGTGGCTACATTACCGAAAACGGTAGTCACCCCCAGTACGTCGATATCGGGCACTCCCAGGGCGTAAAATATCGCCATGGCGTCATCAATGCCCGGGTCGGTATCGATGATGATTTTGTGACGCGCCATACTTCTCCTCTATCGGGTCCGGCTCATGAGCCGCTGACATTCTCTCACAAACGCCTCGGGATCGGTGGGACTCAGAATATACTCCCGCTCCCCGGACCGGGTGAGGAGTACAAACTTCTCGCGCCCCGTCGGCACGGGGCCGCGCAGAGGTATGCCGATAGAACAAAAGCCGATCAGCCGCCCCAGCGCTACCTGCCGACCGCCCGCCCCGCGAGGACCGCGGCCACTGCGATAGCGCTGCACGCGTTCCCGCACCGCCGGCCACCCGACGGCGCTCACCTTCTCAATCGAGTCCCCCGGGAGGGCGTAGCTCTTGAATGTGCGGCGCACCACGAGCGCACCGTCCCCTACCTCGTAATACCAACCGACGTTCCCCTGTTCCAACGCAAACCACGCCAGCATCACACCGGAGACCACACCCACCGCGGCCCCGGTGCGTATCCCGGCCAGCGCACCGGCAAGAACGGAAAACACCAGGAAGGCAGCAGTGAGGATTAAAATGGTTTGAACTCGTTTCGGATGTCTTCTCACCTCAAAGCGCATGTATGCTCCGTCTAAGCAGGGGGAAGCGATTCCGCGTTGCGCTCCGCGCTCCGCTGTGAGTCTCCCACCGGGGCACGGTCACCGCGGCCGGTGGAGTCCGCCGTCTGCATCGCTGCGGACAATCGCTCAACGAAAGGCGCGGAAAACTCAAGCTCCACCGTGAGGATCACGCATTGCGGCACCTCTTGGGAGTCATCAACCGCAGAGATTGAACCCTTCACAAACAGCGGATCGTCTCCGTCACCAAAGACAACCTCCACGGATCCATCGGTCTGCGGAGCTCCCTCAGGAAGGTCCGCAAAGAGCCGCACCCTGTGGGGTGCAATCGTAATAATCCTGGCTGAACCGACGATCATCTCGCCGCCGCGCTCTACCCGTCCGTGGCGATGGGGCCAAGACGGATAGATGTCGGCCAGCGAACGGGGGGGCTCTGCAGCAACCGCCTGATCGTAGCGAGTCCGGGCCTGATCAAGCTCCTCGAACAATACCACCAGAATTTCCGCCAGGTCGTTCGGTACCGTTACCAACTCCAAATCTATGAGACTCACGGACGTTTCGGGATTGGGTTGCCGCACGTCCTTGAGCCGTACTTTGGCAAACATCGATATCTCGCGACCAAATAGCGCGTTGTCGATCGTCAAATGCAGGTTGTGGGTAGAATCCCGATACTTCCCGAAGAATTCCACCTCTTTCGAATCCAGGATCGAGATGACGCGACACGTCTTAAGCGAAAGATCATACGGAATGCAATTGAGAAAATGCCCGTCTATCTTGAGGTGGGTACGATTTCGAATGAGGCCGATCCGCCGCATCAGCGACCGATCAAGACGCAGCACGCGATCGGCGTAGTCGGTCCGTTTCTGTTGTAAGCGGCGGCGGTCCATGACCGGAGATTATATCCGAAGAATTGGACTCACAGAAGAGTCGCCATGACTGGTAGTCACCCCGGAATATTTGGTATCGTCTTGCGGGAGGTGTATATGGATACCACCACAATGCGGCCGGTCGCATCGCAGGAGCGCGTTCAGGTAATCGATGTGCTCCGGGGAGCGGCGATTTTTGGAATTCTCGTGGTTAACGTGATGTACTTTTTTAATCCGTGGTATGCGCCAATAACCACCGCCGATTCCACCACCGGCGAACATGTGGTGAAGTTCATCACCAACACCTTCTTCGTCTCCAAGTTTTACACCCTCTTCTCGTTTCTCTTTGGGTTGGGAATGGCGATCCAAATCTCCCGAGCCCACAGCAAAGGAGTACCATTTCTCCCGGTGTACCTGCGACGGCTGGTGGTGTTGGCGCTCTTCGGCGTCGTTCACGGTGTATTCCTGTGGACCGGCGATATCCTGCTCATGTACTCGATCATCGGGTTACTCACGGTGCTGCTCTTTCGCAATCGGACGCCCAAGACACTGCTGGTGTGGGCACTGGTGTTTCTCATCCTACCGGTGCTGTTGATCGCGGTGTCGGCGGGGCTCGTGGAGATTGCCCGGGCGGCCCCTCCGGAGACCGGTGCCTATGAGCAGGTGCAGGCGGCGTTTGACGCGGCCCAGGAGGAGATTCGCGCCGAGGTCGCCGCTGCCACTGAGGCGTACCAAAGCACCTCCTGGTGGACCGTGACGCGGTATCGCGCCTCAGAGTTTTTCTCGCTCATCACCTCAACGATGCTCTTTATGGCCCCCAGCGTCATGGGGATGTTCCTCTTAGGGTTGCGCGCCGGGAAAAACGGTTGGTTCTCGGATATCGAGGCGAATGTGGGACTCTTCCGACGACTCCTATCGTGGGCGCTTCCAGTCGGGTTGCTGCTCAATCTGTTTGTCGGTGCCACTGGATTTGAGCAGAACAAACTCGGTATTGAGGTATTTACCCTGCTGGAGCTGGCGCAGGTCTCCGCCTTGGCGGTGGGAAGCGTGCTGCTCTCCCTCTCGTACATAGCAGGAATTGTGCTTCTGAGCCGCACCGGGACGGGGGCACGTATCCTTACGCCGCTGGCGCCGGTGGGGCGTATGGCACTCACCAACTACATTACCCATTCGGTGGTGATGAGCACCCTGGCCTACGGCTACGGGGCCGGCATGTTTGGAACAACCAGCCTGGTCACCGGGTTTTTCCTGGCGATCGTTCTGTACGCACTGCAGATTCCCGCAAGCCGGTGGTGGCTGGGACGCTACCGGTATGGCCCGCTGGAGTGGCTCTGGCGACGCCTTACCTACGGTATGGTGTAAGTGGTATAGTTCCTGCCGGAGTACACAACAGCACCTATGCATTTACCACCTCGCTTTCCATTCTCTCCCTCAGGTACGCCGTTTTTCTACGGCTGGATTATCCTCGCCATGGGTACCTTCGGGGTTCTCATGAGCGCCCCGGGCCAAACGGTCGGGGTATCCCCATTTACCGATTTTCTCATCGAAGACCTGAATATTCGGCGCACCAATCTCAGCCTGGCGTACCTCATCGGCACGCTCACCAGCTCCTTAACGCTCTCCCGGGCGGGTCGCGCCTATGACGTACATGGCGCGCGACTGGTGGGAACCGTAGTGACGATCGCCTTGGGACTGGTGCTTGTCATGCTCTCCGTAGTGCCGGAGACGGTAGCGCTGCTCGGACGCGCCGTTCCTGTGTTGCCGGCGGTACCGGTGGCATTTGTGATTCTCTCGGTGGGTTTTTTCTTGCTGCGCTTCTTCGGCCAGGGTGTGTTGGCTCTGGTATCTCGGAACATGGTGCTCAAGTGGTTTGAACAGCGCCGGGGACTGGCCAATGCCCTCGTTGGGGTGGCCACCACGGTGGGGTTTTCCTCCTCCCCGGTCATCTTCAATGCGATGATCGGAAGCCATGGCTGGCAGGACGCGTGGCGCATCATGGGCGTCGTGATCGCAATTCCATTCGCCCTGGCGTTCTTTCTGTTGGCACGAGATAACCCGCAGGAATGTGGTCTCCTCCCCGACGGGGGAATCCAACCGGTTCGGAAGCGGGAGGCCCCGGAGGCCACTCCCAGTGCTCAGTTTACGCTGCCCCAGGCGCAACGGACGCTCACTTTCTGGGTCTTCGTCGGCATTACTACGCTGGCATCGATGTATTTCACCGGGCTCACGTTCAATATCGTCTCGGTATTCGGCGAGGCCGGCATGAACCGCGCCCAGGCGGTGGCAATCTTCCTACCCTCATCGGTAATCGCCCTGGCGCTCAACCTCCTGGGAGGCTGGATCAGTGATCACATCAAACTGAAGTATCTCGTCATGGTACAGGGCGCCGGCATGCTCCTGAGTACTATGGCGGTACTGTTTCTTTCCACCCCGGCCACCGTACTCCTCCTCATTATCGGAAACGGAATCAATAGCGGCATGTTCGGAATTGTCCTGAACGTTCCCTGGCCCCGCTTCTTCGGCACGGTGAATCTAGGACGGATATCCGGATTTTCCATGGGCTGGACGGTAGCGGGTTCGGCGGTGGGACCGTATCTGTTTAGCTTGGCCCTGGACGTCTTCGGCGGCTATGGCGCGGCGTCGCTCATTACGGCGGCCATTGCCGTGGTAATTCTCATCTTCACGCCGTTTGCCAACCGTCCCAACGCGCCGGCGGAACATGGCTCCTGATTCCACCACAGGGGAACAGGCGGGGAGGCGCGTCCCCGACTCAGAGTGAGCGGGACTGAACCGCCGCGGCGGTATAGCCCACCCAACCGGTAAGCTCGCCTTCCAACACGTACCCATCATCCCGGAGACGGACCGAGACATTTTTCACATGGGCATCGAGCCGTTGCAGCTTGCGTCGTTCCGGCCCATCGCGATGGGACGTATCAAACTCAAAGGTAATCACAAACTCCTCTGCCCGCTCCGAGGGAGTGAGCTGAAGAAAGTCCATAGGAAGACTCTCACTCACCGGCGTTACCGAGGAAGTGGCATCAAAGGAGACGTCCGCGGGCCATTTATCGATGATGATTTGGAGATCGGTGTCGGTAGCTGTAATCCGTATCTGCTCGTTTTGTTCAGGCACTGTATCACTCCCAACTGACGGCCAGTTTCTCCCACCATTATTACCCAAAGATTGCCGAACCGTTACAGATTTGTAATGCGGGCCGTCTCTCCACCGCGCACGCGGCCAATAACCAAAAAGGAGGCCACCATCATCACCGCAGAGACCAGGAAAATCGACCGAAACCCGGTGAGATCCACGATTACTCCCGTGAGGGGTGGCGTCGCGATCGCCGCTGCTTGCGAGAAGACGTAGTACACGCCGGTATACGCTCCCATCGTGTCCAGGTCCGCCATCTGCCAGAGCATGGGAAAACTGTTGGTGTTTGCTGCCCCCCAACACGCCCCAAACAGAAACAGCAGTGCCCAAAACGTCCCCACCGCCACGGCAGGAGAAGCATCGATGCGGATCATCCACCATTGGTGGGTGAACATGAGTATGGCCAGCACCGCCATTCCCATGAGAGAGAGTCGGATCGTGCGTTTCCGACCGATCCGGTGCGCCAGGATCCCGCTGGGCACGGCAAAGATGAGATACGCGACCGCCACCATCCCGGTAGACAGCCCCGCAATCCCCTCGCTGAGCCCAAGAAACTCAATGACGTAGAGCGTCATAAACGGGCGAATTCCCCAGTATGCGGAGAACCACAGAAACAGTCCCAGCAAAATAAACACCGCCGATTTGTCCTGTTGGGCAAAGATCGATCGAATCGACGTGAGCACCGGAGTTCGTTGTACGATGTTGGCGGAGAGATCCCGTTCCCGGACGGTCAATCGCAGCAGAACGGCAGCGCCCACAATCAAGACCGCTGCGATAATAAACGGCAGCCGCCGGGAGGTATCGCCGATGAGCGGCAGAACGAGCCGTAAATCCATCATGGGCGCCAGGACCACCGTCCCTACCACCGCCGCGATACCGCCCATCATGTTAATCACACCGTTGGCCTCGCTCCGGTATTCATTGGGAACGGTGTCCGGCATCAGGGCCACCACCGGCCCCCGGGCGGACTGTTTGAAGAGGTTAAACCCTACAAGAGCGACTACAAAAATTCCCAGCGTGGCACCACCGGCGTAGGGCAGCAACGCGAACCCGACCGCACTCAAGGGAAGCAGCACGATAATGAACGGCATCCGCCTTCCGATGGAGGTTCGAGCGTTATCACTCCAGGCGGTGACAAGCGGAATCAGGAGAAGCGCCATGATATTGTCGATCGTCATGAGCGTGCCGATCAGCGCGCGAGAGGCAACAAAGCCGTTGAGGAACACCGGCACGTAGTTGTCGTAGAGCGGATCCATGAGGCCCATCGTGAAGAACCCCAGGCCGATCATAAACGTCGTTCGGTAAAACCCCTTCTCCATGGGGCTACGCCACCGCCCCGTTTCGTACGAGATACTTCCGCGCCGCTGAGCGTCGTATCGCTTCTTTCGGCGTATCCGCATCAAACACCACCAGGTCCCCGCGTCCGCCCACGGAGATTCCGTAGTGATCCAACCCTAGAACGCGCGCGGGTTCCCCGGTGATCATCTCAAAGAGCACCGCAAACTCCGCCTCTCCCATGAGGTGGGCGATATGGCCCGCCATTTTGGCGACCTCAAACATGTCCGCGTTCCCCAAGGGGTACCAGGGATCTTGGTTACAATCCTGGGCGCACGCCACGGTGAGCCCGGCGTCGCGATAATCCCGAATCGGCGCCATGGCGCGGTGGGCGGGATGGCTAAAATGCCCCCCGAGGTGCACGTTAATCAGAGGATTGGTAATGATCCGGAGCTCGGCGCGCTGCATCATGGGAATCAACCGGCGGCTGAGGTAGTACCGGTCGTAGGTGGCACTGGCGGTGATGTGCGATGCCGCCACCCTCCCCTGCATATTGTTGGCGATCGTAGCGGCGGCCAGCGTCTCTACGTGGCGGGAGTGCGGATCATCGCTCTCATCACAGTGCATATCCACCTGCAACCCGCGGTCCGCCGCGATTTCCACCAACTCGTGAATGCTGCGGGTGCCGTCGTCGTAGGTTGGCTCGTTGTGAGGAATTCCTCCCACCACATCAACTCCCATATCCAGGGCACGGAGCAAGCGCTCTCTGGAATCCGGGGATCCGTAGAATCCATCTTGCGGAAACGCCACCAACTGAATGTCGATGCGGTCCTTGAATTGCTCTCGCACCTTGAGTAGCCCCTCCACCGTGCGCAGCTGCGGATCAGAGACATCCACGTGCGACCGAATCGCCATGATTCCCTGGGAGAACGCGTGCTCGCAGTAGCGCCCCGCGCGATCCACGATGTCCGGCACCGAAAGCCCCTCGCGCTTATATGCGCCCCAGTTATCTATGCCCTCCCGCAGCGTCCCGCTGGCGTTGGGAAGCTTGGTGAGCACACTGTCCAGGTGAAAATGGGCATCCACAAACGGAGGGCTCACCAGCCCGCCCTCACCGTCGATCTCGGTGGAAGCCGTGTCGTTCAGACCGGTGCCGATCGCCGTAATGGTACCCGCTGTGATCGCCACATCAACGGGGTCGGGATCGGTCACGCGTCGGACGTTTCGAATGATAAGATCAGCCATGGATGAGATGGTAGCCGCGCTTGCGGGTATTTGCAATTGGATTCGGGGTGGTTTTGGGGCGCGGCTTCCGCCGGCACCTACAGAATGCTATGCGGTCCAGCGGTGAGGTGCGTATTCTGTGGGGATGACACGAGAATCATCCAACGAGCTACTCGACGGGCCGGTCCTGCCGGCGTTGGTTCGGATGGCCCTCCCGGCGGCGATCGGCTATTTCTTTAATACGATTTACAACGTTGTCGATACCTATTGGGGCGGCCAACTCTCCACCGACGCGCTGGCCGGGCTCTCTCTGAGTTTCCCCGTGTTTGGCATGCTGCTGGCGGTGGCGGTGGGTACCAGCGCCGGGAGTAATGCCCTGATTGCCAACTATCTCGGCGCCGGCGATGAAGGCCGCGCCCGGTATATATTGGCGCAGTCGCTCTCTTTTGGTGTGGTGTTGACGGCGGTCCTCAGTATCCCCCTTTTGATCTTCCTCCGCCCGTTCCTGGGATTTCTCGGGGGTGGCGACGGCGCCCAAGCGGCGGCATTCAGCTACGCGCGGGTTTTGTTGTCCGGTGCAGTATTTTTTGTCATCAGCCAAGTGTGGAACTCCGGCCTCCAGGCGCGCGGGGACACCAAGACGTATCGCAATATTCTCGTCGTAGGTTTCTTTGTGAACGTGGGCCTCGATCCACTGCTCATGTATGGGTGGCACCCGGCGGGACTCACCGTCCTACCAGGAATGGGAGTAGAGGGGATCGCCTTGGCAACGGTCCTGGTACAAGCCGGAGGAATTCTGTACGTCGCCCGCCGCGGCCGCCAAGTGGGAATTCTCACCGGCATCACCATCGCCGATTTTCGCCCACGGTGGCGGGAGTTTCGAGAGATTATGGGACAAGCCCTGCCGGGGATGCTCAATTTCCTCACCATGGCGGCCGGAACATTCGTGATCACCTCGTATGTGGGGCGGTTTGGCACATCGGCGGTGGCGGGCTACGGAGCGGCAATTCGTATTGAGCAGATTGCGCTGGTGCCCACGATCGGTCTCAATATTGCTTTGGCAACGATGGTGGGCCAGAGCAACGGTGCTGCCAGAATCGAGCGTATTCGCGCATCGTACCGGACGACCTTGCTCATGGGCCTGGGGATTTATTTGGTGATGTACCCCTGGATCTTCTTCTTTGGTCACCACCTCATCGGGGTATTTAATAGCGACGCCGACGTCATGACGGTGGGGGCCGCATATCTCCAGATCCAGGCGGTAACGTTCTACAGCTACGTGATCCTCTTTCAAGCCAACTCAATTCTCCAAGGGTTAAAGAAGCCCGGCGCGATCTTCTGGATTGGACTGTACCGCCAATTGGGGGCACCCTTGGGCGTGTTTACGCTTCTGGCGTTTACGCTGGGTATGGGCGTGAACGGGGTGTGGTGGGGACTGGCCGTGGTCAACTGGTCAGCCGCGGCGTTCACCTGGTGGTGGAGCTGGCGCCGGATTCTGCAGCGCGAGCGCGAGGTTGCCCGATAATCGCTGGTATTCTCGGAGGATATGGGACATTCGCCCGCCCCTCGCTTGCACGGAACGGATGGTTCCCCTATGCTGGCGGCGCGCATGAATACCCACTCGAATAAAAGAATCCAAAGATTAGAGCAGATACGTGCTTGGGCGGTCCATCTGTTAACCGCCGCCGGCGCGGTAGCGGGATTGAACGCGCTTGTACACGTGTTACGCGCTGATGTCACGGGAGTGCTCATCTGGCTCGTAATCGCTCTGATAATCGACGCTGCCGACGGTCCGTTGGCGCGTCGCTTCCGGGTTGGGGCTGTTCTGCCCCACGTGGACGGCGTTGTCCTGGACCACGTGATCGACTACACCACCTACGCGTTAATACCGGCGGTATTTCTCTACCAATTCGGCTTGGTCCCCACCGGCTGGGAACTGGCCGCCTCAGGGGTGGTCGTGGTGAGTTCCTTATACTGTTTCGCCAATAAGGGACTTAAAACGGAGGACAATTTCTTCACCGGCTTTCCCGCCGCCTGGAATTTGGTTGTCCTGGGTTTTTATCTCCTCGATAGCCCGCCCCTGGTAAACCTCATACTCGTGCCGATCATCGCCGCGCTCACCTTTACGCCGATCAAGGTGATACACCCCTTTCGAGTACGCGCCTATCGCACCCTGACGATGACGGTAACCCTGCTGTGGGCCATTCTGGCGTTCTATCTCGTAGCCGAGCGCAGCACCACCAGCCAGTTGCCGGCGCGGGACCCGCTCGCTTTTTGGGCATTTGTCGTTCTCTCGGCGTATTTCGTGTTTATCAGCGTGGTGCGTACCGTTCGCGGCAAGCTCTAGCCACCGGTTGAGCCGTGCACTAAGCTGCCCGATACATGATCGCGACTGCGGGTGCTGTCGTTTACCTGGTGCGTACTCCTGCACCGCAGGCACCGCTATTCCCTTCGTTTTTGCTCATACATCGCCATATCGGCGTCTCTCATGAGCGCTTCCAGGTCCCGGCCGTCGTCGGGATAGACGCTGACTCCCCCGCTAACACTGACGTCGATTTCGCGACCGTTTACGGACAGCGGCTGTTTCAGCTCAGCGATCAGTCGAATCGCGACCTCGGTGATCTGTTCTTTGGACGACAGGTCCGCCAGGGCGATTAAGAACTCGTCGCCACCGGTACGCGCTTTTAGGTCCTTTTCTTTGAGGTGGTTTTGCATCCTCGAGGCAATACTTGTCAGTACCGCGTCGCCCGTATCATGTCCATAGCTGTCATTTATCTCTTTAAACTTATCGATGTCCACAAATACCACGCCGATACAATCGCCATTGGCATCTGCCCGGTTTTTCAGTCGGGTGAAGGACTCCACGAAGTACTTCCGGTTTGCAAGGCCGGTGAGCTTGTCATGATGAGCCTGGTATTCAAACTTCCTGAGGAGATACACCACCACGGCAATAAACCCGGCAAACAGCACCGCCATGGAAATGACGTTCACCACGAATAGGTATTTGTGGTCCGCTATTTCTTCCTGCATCACCCGGTCATTGTAGATAATCCCCACAACGTAGGAGTTCCACCCCTGCTCTGATTCCGGCTCGCTGGTCAATGCAGGAAAGAATCGATAGCTGCGCTGTATGCCGTCAATGGTTTGTGTATTTCGCTGTACGGAGTTGGTGATCACCGCCTGTCTGGCCAGCTCCTCTTCAAATTCCGGTACATCCGGATTCAGATACGGCCGTTTGGTATTTCTGAGTTTGGCAACGCCGTGTCTCTCCGGCTCGACACTGTAAAAGCCGATCGCTTCAACCAGGTCGTATTCTTCCGTCAACGACGTGGCGTCTTTGAACAGGTTGAGACTTTGAAACGAGGGGTACCGATCTTCAATACTAACACTGAGTTCGAACAGGTATTGATGATCCGGACTCGGCATATAGCTATACTTCTTGATCACCCCGGCTTGAGTCGAGAGGTCCAGCCGGTCCACTTCGAAGGTATCTCCCGCCATGCGTTCCCGCAGAACGTCGGCGAAACTGCCGAATCGCGAGAAATCCAGGCCCAGATCTTCCTGGTAGGTTGTTTTAATGATCTTCAGGTCCCGGTCTACGATATAGATATCGTACCCCTGGAACCGCTCTTGCAGCGCGGCCAGATCCCACTCCATCACATCCGGATTATCGCGGTATTCTGCTACCATCTGCTGCGAGTATTCCCGCATCTCCTGATTCAACTGCTGTTCCGCAATCCGGTACGCATCGTTAATATAGCTCACCGTCTGCAGGATATTCTTCTCCACGAGTTGCTGCTGGCTGTGGTACTTCTCCTCGACCACCTCTCGGACACTGGTGTACTGAATCGAAAAGGCGTACACCATTATGAGCACAATGAGGATCAGCAGAATGTACTTACCGTTGCTTACGAATCTTTCCAAGACGCTTCCTCCACCAGTCTTGTATGCGTAGCCGAGAGATCAAGCTGTGGCCGGTGCGCAGGAGCTAGACAAGGGCCCAATCGCGATCTCACAGAGAAATTCCTACAATGTCATGTGTACGTTTTTACTCTATCAAAGGGGTGATATCACGTTGAGCGTATCACACCGGCCACTCCGCCACCAGTCCGTCGCGATTCCATCGAGTGTGCGCTTTACCAGCAGCCCTCGATATGGGATGCTGAAGTCGGACCATGCCCAATCAAACTGATACCATTTCCTCGCCCACTGGAACTACCTGGAAGATAGTACTCATTGCCGGCTTGCTTATGGCCTTCGTGTACGTTCTCGTTCCGTATGGAACCTTTCCAGCAATCCTCTACGTTGCAGCAACAGCGGTAGCCGCGCTCGGAACGGGTATGACCATACTCCGCCGGTACAAACCGAACTGCACCACCGCATGGGTACTCATCGGATTGGCGCTCGCGCTGGCCGCACTGGGACACGCGATATGGTACTGGCTCGATCTTCACGGCCTAGAACCGTTTCCATCCGTAGCCGACGCATTCTACCTCGTCGTATATCCCCTGTTTATGATCGCACTGTGGTTGCTCGGTCACCATTCCGGCCACGGTGACGGCTCAGTCAGCGATGCACTCATCGTAGGAGTGTCGGCTGCGGTGCCTGGGTGGGCGCTACTGATTGCCCCGTATATACACGACCCGGACCTGACCACACTTCAACTCCTGATTTCGGCCGCCTATCCGGTGGCCGATCTCATACTTTTGCCGATGATCTTCCGGTTGATGTTCTTTCGTCCGACCCGAAACCGCGCATTTCGGTTTCTGCTTCTTGGAATGCTCGCCTACCTTATCGCCGACATCCTCTATGCCCACGGCACCTCATCGGGCTGGTACTCCCCAGGAGGTCTGACCGACGGGTTGTGGCTGGTATCGTATACCCTGATTGTAACCGCAGTGTGGCACCCATCGGCATCTGTGAGCCCCGAGCATCGCGGTGCCATGTTCGAGGCCCCCGGCCATAGGCTGGTGATCCTCGGCGCCGCATCGCTCCTCTCGCCGGCAACGATACTGCTTGCAGCCGGAACCAGTGTCGAAATCGTTCGAGTTGCAGCGATCGCATCGATTTTTCTTTTTTTGATCGTCATGTATCGAATGCGAGGCCTCATGCGAAAGGTTCAACGGCAGTCGGAGGCAATTGAGCAGCAATCACTGACCGATCCGCTTACCGGTGCCACAAATCGGCGCTATCTCGACCGGGAGCTGCCGAGAGAACTCGCGCGGGCCACACGGGCAAACATGCCACTAAATCTCGCGTATCTTGATCTGGATCATTTCAAGGCATACAACGACGCCCACGGACACTCCGCCGGCGATGAACTGCTTCGGGCGGTGGTCGAAGCATGGAAGCGTACATTGCGGCCCAGCGATATCCTTGCGCGAATCGGCGGAGAAGAGTTTGTCTTCGTATTTCCCGAGAGTAATGGAAAGCAATGCCGCCGAGTCGTTGAGCGACTTCGCTCGGTTGTTCCCTATGGACAGACGTGTTCCGCAGGCGTTACCCAATTTCTCCGCGAAGACACGATCGACAGCATGATCGCTCGAGCAGACCGTGCACTGTACCAAGCAAAAAACGCCGGACGGAATCAGACGGTCATTGCGCAGTATCCCGAGTCGTATTTCAAACGGCCGCCCGCTCCAGAGACGGGACACTAGGACCGACCTGAAGATTCCCGGCAAACCCTGAAGCCGACGCCATTACTCCGCCGGCCGCTGAGGCGCAGCCGTAGTCAAAACGGCCCGTACCCCACCCGCACCGCGATCCACAGGAAGAGCATCGATATCGCAAACATCACGATCTGTAAGAGGATCGTCCAGCGGAACCACCGCGGATAGCTCACCACGGTAAAGCCCAACCCAATGAGCAACAGCGCGTTGGAGGGAAACAGCATGTTGCTAAATCCGTCCCCAAACCCAAAGGCCAGCACCGCCGTTTGGCGGGTGATGCCCACCAGGTCCGCCAGCGGGGATAAAATCGGCATCATGAGAAACGCCTTGGCGCTGGCCGATCCGATGAAGATGTTCATGCCGAGGGTTACCAGATACACGAAGAACGCCGCCATGAAGGTGGTACTTCCGGCGATCAGGTTGGCCGCCGAGTTGAGAATGGTGTCGGTGATGCCTCCGAGCTCCACGATGTGCCGGACACTGAGACTCATGAGGATCAGCACAACCGCCGGGGCCATTCCCAGCGCCCCACCTCCAAAGGACCGCCACACCTGGGCCCACGTCCGCCCAGCCAGGCGGCCGGCGCCGAGCCCTCCCACGAAGAACAGCAGCGCCATCAGCGGAAAGGCGAGATCGCTCAACACGGGATTGCGAGCGGTCACGAAGATGAAGATGAACGCCAGGATGATGTT
>JBMCMH010000055.1:0-16594 GCA_048614515.1 Alkalispirochaeta sp.
CATGAGCTGCTACGTCTGCGATATTGTGTCCCGGTTTTCCCCCGGCACCCCGGCAACGATGTACTTCAACACGTTCTTTGGATATCTGGTGACCCAGGTATCGCAAATTCTGGAGGACTATGGGTACTCGGTTGAGCGGGGACAGATAATGTTCTCCGTATCCACTGACAACGTGCCGGAAGTTATTCAGCGACTATACGAGGATGATCGGTTTTCAGAGGACGAGAAGGGGAATATCAACGTCCTGGTTCTTCGACAGGGGGAAGAACCGGATATGGAGACGATGCAATTTATGAAACCGCTCCACCAATGGTTTCAGCTGGTGAACGCCTCCGATCTCGTAAGCGTCATCGACGAGCACAACGTGTTGGTACAGTTTCAGCCGATCATCTCGCTGCAACAGCGCGCGGTCTACGGCTATGAATGCCTCTCGCGGGGCATCGCCCAGGACGGTTCAATCATTCCCCCGGCGGATCTTTTTCGCCAAGCAAAAGACCTAAAACTCATCTTCAACCTAGATCGCGTAGTTCGGGAGAACGCGCTCCAAAGCGCCTGTGACCAAAACGTACCGGGTTACGTGTTTATCAACTTCCTGCCGAACGCGATCTACGATCCCGAGTATTGTTTACGGACCACGATGGAGAAGGCGCGCGCGGTGGGAATCCCGCGGGATCGGATCGTCTTCGAGATCGTGGAGTCTGAATCGTTTGAGGATATCGATCATCTCAAGCGAATACTTACCTACTATCAGTCTCAGGGTGTACGCACCGCCTTGGATGATGTCGGCAGCGGATACTCGTCGTTGAATACGTTGGCGACGCTCAGACCGGATATCATGAAACTGGATCTGCACCTGATTCGGGGCATAGATGCTGACTCGCTCAAGCAATCGATTTTTGCCGGACTGCAGCGGATTGCTCGGGATAACGGTATTATCCTCCTGGCGGAAGGGGTGGAGACAGCCGATGAGCTGGCGTTCCTCCGCAGCAGCGGTGTCGATTTGCTGCAGGGGTACTACTTCTCCAAGCCGATGGATACCCCCACGTATGAGCTGCCACCAGATTTCTGAGCGGCCGGTAGGGGCGGGACCGGTGATCAGCGTTGCGCGGCTCGCACCACGTGCAAGAGTTCTCCGAGAATCATGGCGGTAGCCCCCCAGACGATCTCCTTCTGGGCCAGAAAACTGGGTGCGATGAGCTCAACACCTCGAGCGCGCACGGAGCGCGGGGCGAGGGTTGCGTCGAGCTCGCGCAGGGAGCCTCGAACAATGCGCCGTACCTCCCGCGGCTGACGGCGCAGCCGGGGCCACAACGTGTGCTCCGGATCCGTCCCCTCATACCATGCTACCACCGGGGTAATGAGAAAATCACTGACATCGATATACAACGCACTCAACTCGCCCAGTACCGACACCTCGTGCGGATTTAGTCCGATCTCCTCATACGCTTCTCTCAGTGCCGTATCGGTGGGGTGGCGGTCGTGCGGCTCAGCCGCGCCCCCGGGCAGCGAGATCTGGAGTGCGTGAGGGCCCCCATCGTCGGTACGCTGAATAAGTGGAACTTCCGTATCCGTTTCGGTGGGTACCAGTGTGATAAGCACCGCCCCGCGCCGGGTTGATGCGGTAATTGAGCTGAGCCGGTGGCGACCGGTGGCGGGGACCATTCGCCGGTGTGCGCTGTCTCCGGGGAGGGGGCCACTCATTATCCGGGAAAGCTCGGCAGGTGTGACGATCACTCTGAAAACCGCTCCACCTGATGCAGCACCACTTCGATAGCGCCGCCGGACTCCGTTTTAGGGATCGTTACCGTACCGTCGAACTGCGACCCCAGTGTGTCTACCATGGACAAACCAAAGCCCGACAATTCCGCCGGATCGTGCGACGGAAACCCGGGGCCATTATCTCGTACCGAAATGTGGAGGGCGTCGTGGTTGTCCATGGCCACCTCCACGGCAATCTTCGCCGCTTCCGAGGAAGGTCGGCCGTATTTGACCGCGTTTACCACCAGTTCATTGACGATGATGCCGACCGGCACCGCCACCTTGCGGTCCAATAGAAGGTCTTCCACATGCAATTCGATCGTCACGTCACGAAACTGAGCGGCAAATGCCTCGAGGACTTCGCGTATCCGCACCTGCCCGACATCCTCCGTGCGGTACAACTGATTGTAGATCTCCGAAACGATGGCCACGCGGTGTTCCGCCTCGGACAAAGCGGCCCGAACCGCCGGCTCTGTGGAGGTACGCTGCTGTAAGGAGAGCAGTGACCCGACGATGGAAAGATCGTTCTTGATGCGATGGTGCACTTCTCGGAGTAATACGCGTCGGGTGGAAACCTCTCGTTCCAGTTCTTCCGTGTGGACGCGGTGACGAAGCGCGGTAACCGACCGATACACTACCACCAGGAGCGCGGCGGCGATGGCGATTACGCCGAGCGCCATCTGCCGAAGGAACGTTTCCGCCGGCGCATACAACGAATCCCGGGACCGCGCCACCGTGAGGTTCCACTGCGATGCAACGCGATACTCAACGACGGCGTAGCGCTCTGCGTCACGATCGATCGCCTCGGCGCTTCCCGGCCCGGCCCGCGCAATTACCTCGTCGCCGGTGGATAGTCTCGCCGACGTGGCGTCGAACAGGCGCGTGGCACGGGAGAGTTGAGCTTGCAGTGGTACCAACGAGATTCCCACCAGATCGAAGCCGAGAAGCCTCCCAATCGGGTCGCGGATCGGCGCCGTTACCACGTATGCGGAGACTGAATCAGTATGTGCTACGGATCCGGCGATCGCCGCGGACCCAGGGAGAAACTGGAGAGACTCCAACCTATGGAGCGGATCACCTACCACAGCGAGGGGCATGCGACTACGATCTACCCGAGTCACGGCGACAATTCCGTCCGCCGCCCGCATCGCGTCCGCTAGACGGGGTTCGGCAAACTGCTGGTACGCGTCCGCCGAAATCTCACCCGAGACATACCGTTGCATCTCACGCCTAATTTGAGTCCTGCTGGGAATCTGAGAGGCGAGCTCCATAGAGTGCTCCAGATGAGCGGTGATCGTGCTGTGGATGAGTTGGGCCTCCAGCTGAAAGCGCTGGTCTATTTCACGAACCAATGCGCGCCGAACCGGAATGAAAAGCGCCGATAGGGTCAGGACGGTCACGGCGATTACCACGATTCCAGCCACTCGCAATGCCGCATATCGATTTTCAAATTTCACTATGCAATTCTTGTCAAAGCGGGGTCCTTCTGCAAGAGGACACGTGCCTCCCAGGGGGCAAGGGAGGCCGTGATTGTGGCTGAGCCGAGATTGTCGGGGGCGTGCCCGCCGCGATTGTACGCGGTGGATAGCACGATCTGAACCGTCCTGTCCTTGGCCAAGCTCTTGATAATCGCCGGGGGAACCGCCGTTTCTTGGGATGAGAGATTCACTACTACCGTGATCGTCTCCGTGCTCGCCCGCCGGCGAAACGCGATACACGGAGTGTCACCGGTTACCAATTGGAACGAGCCTCGGCGCAGTGCCTCGTACTCGGCCCGCAGCGCCAACAACCGCCGATAGTGTGCCAAGACAGATTGGTGCTCGGGAAGCTGCTCCTGCGCTGCGACGTTCCACTCCCGATGATCAGGGTTGAGCGGGTACCACCACGAAGGGTGGGGGGTTCCATCCCACTGCATAGGGGTCCGGCCGTTGTCACGGGCGTTCCGCGCCACCCGACGGAGCGCCTCGGCGGGTTCCACGCCCTCCGTCTCAACCAGCGCCCGGTACGCGTTGCCGCTCTCAATGTCCACGATCTGCGTGGCGTCCTCGAGCGGGTAGTTGGCCATGCCGATCTCGTCCCCCTGGTAGATGATCGGCGTGCCCCGCTGCAGGTAGAAGAGCGTCGCCAGGGCGGTGGCCGAGGCACAGCGAAACTCACCGTCGTCTCCGTACCGCGAAACGATGCGTGGCTGATCGTGGTTGCCCATGTATAGACTGGGCCAAGAACTTCCTGCCAAGGCGGTCTGCTGTTCCCTAAACACCCGCGCCAGCCGTTCCGTCGTCCATGGAACGGGGTCCCACCGACCCCGGGAACCGTGGTCCACCTCCAGGTGGTCAAAGAGCAACACCATATCAAGCGCGCCGTTTTCGGAAGCGGTCAGTTCCCGGGCCCACTCATACGAGAGGTGCGGAGTCTCTCCCACCAACACGATCTCCTCGCGGCGGTGGAGCCTCCTGCGGAACTCCCGCAGGTAGCCCACCATCCGAGCGTGGTCGATATACGCGGCGGGTCCGGAACGCGACAGCCGGTCCGGTTTCTCCGTGGATCCTTCCCGCCCCCCGCTGGAGACCGCCTCTCCGGCGTCGCGGTGCTCAGCGACCTCTTCCACCGACGGCAGCCCCTCCACCTTGGCGATGAAATTGATCACATCCAAGCGAAACCCGTCCACGCCGCGGTCCAACCAGAAGTTCGCGATATCCGCCAGTTCCTCCCGGACCGCGGGATTATCCCAGTTGAGGTCCGGTTGCTCCGGGGCGAAGAGGTGCAGATAGTACTGACCGCGCACTTCCGACCATGTCCAGGTGGGGCCGGTGAAAAAGCTCCGCCAGTTGTTGGGGAGCGGAGCGGCCTGAGCATCCCGCCAGATGTAGTAGTCGCCGTAGGGGCCGGAGGGGTCACGCTCCGACTCGACAAACCACCAGTGGCGGTTGCTGGAGTGGTTAAACACCAGATCCAGGAGTACGCGAATGCCCAACCGGTGCGCTGTGGCGATGAGTCGGTCCATATCGGCGAGGGTGCCGAAGATCGGGTCGATATCACGGTAGTCACTGATGTCGTAGCCGTTGTCTACCTGTGGCGAGCGGAAGACCGGGCCCATCCAGATCGCCCCAATCCCCAATTCTGCCAGGTACGGGAGCTTCTCGATAATGCCCGGGAGGTCCCCGATTCCGTCCTCGTTGGTATCGTGAAAGCTGCGGGGATAGATGTGGTAAATCGGCGTGTCCTTCCACCAGGAGGACGCCGCGGACGTGTCGTTACTCGGCGTATTGGGCATGGCCCGCATCTTACCAGCAGTAGCCCGCTTGACGCTATCGGTCTCGAGCAGTAGGTTATACCAGACATCATATCGGGGTGCTTTTCGTTACGAAAGGCTGAGATCACACCCGCAGACCTGATCCGGATAATGCCGGCGTAGGGAACCTGCCGTGGCCAGTAATGGCGTCAAGCTCAGTCTCGTAACCGCCCTGGAAACACAATTCCTGGGAGGGTTTATGTCCTTGTTACACGTTTTTTCTCGAACTCGCGTTCTGAGGGGCGCTATCGTGTTCACAACTGTTCTGTTTCTCGGCGCTTTTGGTGGCGGTGAGGTGGCTGCCGGCGGATCTACCGAGAGCGGCTCGTCCGAAAGCGGTTCCTCCGAGCAATCCACCGACGAGCTGATCATTTACACCTACGACGCCTTTCCTGAAGGGCTGGAAGAGGTGATCACCGACCACTTCGAGCAGGAGTATTCCGTCTCCGTCACGATGGAGCGCTTTCAAGACACCGGGGGGCTGTTCAATGAAGTGATGCTCACCCGTGGTGAAGGCGCCGCGGATTTGGTGATCGGCTTGGACAACACCTATATCGGCCGTGCCCTGGAGGCAGATCTGTTTCAGCCCACGGATCCGGCGGAGATCGATGCGGTCCGGGACGATCTGATTCTGGATGAGAGCAATCGCCTGGTTCCCTTCGATTACGGCAATATCGTGCTCAACTACGACAGCGAGGCGCTTCCTGATCCGCCCACCACGTGGGAGGAGCTGCTGGATCCCTCGCTGCGGGAGTCGATTGTGCTCATGAATCCCGCCACCTCTTCCCCGGGACGCAACTTCCTGCTCCTCACCATTGATCAGTTTGGCGAGGATGGATATCTCGATTTCTGGCGGGAACTGGAGCCCAACATCCTCACCATTACCTCCGGCTGGTCCGACGGGTACGGCCTCTACACCCAGGGGGAGGCGCCGATCGTCCTTTCCTATGAGACGAGCCCCGCCTTCCACATCGCCTTTGAGGATACCGACCGCTACAAGAACCTCATTCTGGATGAGGTGGGGTACGCGCAAATCGAGGTGATGGGCGTGCTGCAGGACGCCCCCAACGCGGAAAACGCCCATCGCGCGGTAGATTTCATTCTGTCCTCCGAGTTTCAGAGTGAGATTCCGTTGAACCAGTTTATGTATCCCGTCCGGGAGGATGTGGAGCTGCCGGAGTCGTTTCAGCAGCTTGATCGGCCGGAGGAAACTGCCTTTATCGACGTCACCGTGGTGGATGAGGACTACGGGGCGTGGCTCGACGAATGGGAAGCGGTAATGCGGTGACCACCAGCGACGACCGGCGGCGGTACGCCCTCTTCGGAGGGCTCGCCGTCTTCTTTATGCTGTTCTTTCTCGCCCCGGTGGGGACCGTATTTGTTCGCGCCGCCGGGGAAACCGGTGCCGGAGCGTGGTGGACCACCGTGGTGGATATCCTCGGCTCACCCCAGACGCGGTCGGTGGTGACGTTTACCGTGGGGCAGGCCACGCTCTCCGCCGCACTGGCGGTGATTCTGGCAATGCCCGGCGCATACCTGGTCTCCCATTTCACGTTTCCCGGCCGGCGGGTCATCTATTCGCTCTCGTTGCTTCCCTTCGTCCTGCCGAGCATTATCGTGGTGGTGGCGATGATCGGGTTTTACGGCAAGAGCGGTCTGATCAATCGCCTCCTGGGAACAGACTACAACCTGGTTTACAACTTTCGCGGCATCGTCCTGGCCCACGTCTTCTACAACTTCTCGTTGGCGATCCGAGTCATCTCGACGGCATGGACCGGTATCAGCCGCCGCTATCGGGAAAGTGCGGAAAGCCTGGGCGATTCCCCCGGCGGGGTGTTTTTCCGGGTGACGTTGCCGCTGCTGTTGCCGGCGATTCTCACCAGCTTCATTTTGGTCTTTATCTATTGTTTTCTGAGTTTTGGTGTAGTGCTCGTATTCGGAGGAATCAAGTATGCCACCTTTGAGGTGGCGATCTACCGGGAGATGTTCGTCAATCTGGATCTTCCCGCAGCGGCGGTTTTTGCACTTCTGCAGATTCTCTTCTCCGGACTCTTTATTGTGGCGAGTAGTCGGTTTATTCACCGCTCCCGGGCGGAGGCGCTGGATACCGGTACCTCCTTGCCGCCCATGCGCACCCTGCCCGTGGTGCCGCGCACCGTGATGATCGGGTATCTGGTCATGATGGTGCTGTTCGTGCTGGGCCCCATCACCACCATGGTGATTCGGGCGTTTACCACCTCCGCCGGCACCCTGGGACTGGAGAATTTCCGGCAGCTCCTCGTGCCCGGTGCGGCGGACCGCAACGTAGAAAGTATCCTTCGCAGCTCCGTAATCGGCGTGATCGGTCGCAGCCTGCTGGTGGCCGTCGCCTCGGGAACGGTGACGTTTGTTGCCGCCACCGCCGCGGCGTTGAGCCTGCGCGGGCGTGACAGCACCGCCGTGGATAACGCGTTGCAGATTCCGATCGGCATGTCCCTGGTGACCGTGGGCCTGGGGCTGCGCCTCCTCTGGCAAGACACCCTTCCGCCGGTGGCGCTCATCGTCCTGGGGCAGTTCTTCGTGGCGTTTCCCCTGGTGTTTCGGATCATTCGCTCCGGGGTAGAAGAGCTCAGCGACCGCATGGTCAACTCCGCCGCGATTCTCGGCGCTTCCCGCGGACAGATCCTTCGTGACGTTGAGCTACCGCTCTTGCGGCGGACGTTTCTCAACGCCTACGCCTACGCCCTGGCGCTGCCCTTTGCCGACCTGACGATTGTTATGGCCGTGGGCCGGGGCAGGATCGCCACCTTTCCCGTGGCGATCTACCGCCTCATCGGATTCCGGAGCTTCGATCTGGCCTTGGCGATGGCGGTGCTCTACATCGTGTTTTGCCTAATCCTCTTCTGGATTATCGACACCACCTCCCTTCCCAAAGGGACCCTCAGGAGTGACCGCTGATGATCACCTTTGAACACGTATCCAAATCGTATCCTGAGTTTGCCATGCACATCGACTTCTCCATCGCCGAGGGGGAGTTGGTATCGATTCTCGGCCCCAGCGGCAGCGGCAAGACCACCACGCTGCGGCTGATCGCCGGCTTTGAGCATCCCGATGGTGGCCGTATCCTCATCAACGACCGCGACGTCACCTGGGAAAGTCCGGCTGAACGGCAGATCGGCTACGTCTTTCAGGACTACACCCTCTTTCCACACATGACGGTGGCGCAGAACGTGGGCTACGGCTTGCGGGTGCGGCACCGGCCGGCACCGGAAATTCGTGACAAAGTATCGGAACTGCTTGAGTTAATGGACCTGCCCGGCTATGAGGACCGAGACGTGAGCACCCTCTCCGGCGGTGAACGCCAGCGGGTGGCGATCGCCCGGGCCTTGGCGGTGGACCCGGTGCTGCTGCTCTTGGATGAGCCCTTCTCCTCGATCGATGAGGTGCTCCGCCGCGATCTTCGGGATGAGATCGTGCGCCTCCAGAAGCGGCTGGGCATAACCGTGGTCTTTGTGACCCACAGCCAGCAGGAGGCGCTGGCGATTTCCGATCGCGTGGCGGTGCTCCGCGCCGGCCGGGTGATCCAGTATGACGCGGTGGAGACGCTCTACCGCCACCCCCGGGATCGGTTTGTGGCGTCCTTTGTGGGGGAGGCCAACTTCATCGATACCGACGCCGGGACGCTCATGGTGCGCCCGGAGCAGATGGACATAGCTGAACGCCCAGGCGACGACACCCGGCGGGAGCCGCTGCAGCGGGATGCCGTTCCCGCCTCGAAGGGGGATCGGGTCCGCACCATCCCGGCGGTGATCGAGACGCACCAGTTTCTCGGTGCGCACCACCGCTACCAGTGCCGTTCAGAGCTGGGGCCGCTCATCGTCACCGCGGCGGATCGCTACGCCGTAGGGGCGGAGGTGACGGTTGGATACGACCCCGCCGCTGGGTGTATCCTACCCGAAACCGAAGCAGGAGAGATGCGATGAACCCCATCTATGAATTTTATGCCCCCTTTGCCCACATTCCCGGCCGGTATGAGCTGGCCCGGATCCACTCGCCCACGCACGGATCGTTTGATACCGTGATCGTGATCACCACCACCACGGACGAGCCGGTGGTGGTGTACGTCAACTCTCGGGCGGGAGAGCGCTTTATGGCGGAGCGCTATCCGGAGAGTACGGCGATTCGGGTACCGGAGGAGGCGCTCTCCCTTGAGGGTGATCCCTGGTCCCCCGTGGTGGGCGGTGGGCTCATCGCCGAGGAGGGGCCGGTTCGTCGGCTGAACCTTCGGTTCGAACTGATCGATGAACACCCGGTGCCCCGGGCGGTTCCCTATGGAGGAGAGGATTTCCCCGTGTGGGGGAGTGGGTTTACCTGTAGCGGTGTAGACTTGGAGCTACCGGCCACGGTGGTCGGTGAGGTGGAGTCCGACGGAGGATCGGTAGAACGCTGGAACGGAGAGCCCGCGGTGGTGACGCGGGGGTCCTTTGGCGCGATCTATTCCCGTGAGTAGCTCCAACGAGGACGTGCGGCGCACGGCGTGGGCACCGTATCTCGTTCTTATGGCGGCGGTCTTGTGGGGGACGTCCGGCACGGCGCAGGCGCTGGCTCCCACCGGATCCACGCCCCTTATGATCGGCGGCATTCGGGTGGGCATCGGCGGTTTGGCACTCGTGGCCAGCGCAGGGTTTCGGCGGGAGCTGTTTCCGATGCGGGGATTTCTCCGACCGGTAATTCTGTTGGCCGGTGTGACGCAGGTGGTGTTTAACATCAGCTATTTCACCGCGTTATCGCTTACCGGCGTGGCCGTGGGGACGATGGTGGCGATCGGGAGCGCACCGATCTTTGCGGGCGTTCTGGGCATCGTGTTTGACCGTGACCCGGTACGGCCGGCGTGGTACGGAGCCACGGCGCTGGCGATCATTGGACTCACGGTTCTGAGTGTGTCCGGCGGCGAGATCTCGGTCAATGTGGGCGGCATCGCCGCGGCGTTGGCGGCGGGATTCAGTTATTCCATGTACACTTTGCTCACACGCCGCTTAATCGCTCGCTATACACCGGACGCGGTTATCGGCGTGTCCTTTCTTGCCGCTACCGTACTTTTGTTGCCGTTCCTTGTGACCGGTCCTGTGGCGTGGATTCAAGGGCCGGACGGGATTGGATCGGTATTGTATCTCGGACTCATTTCCTCCGGCGGGGCGTATATGTTGTATGGCCGCGGATTGAGAGCGGTTCCCGTCTCCGACGTGGGTACACTTACCTTAGCGGAGCCCTTGACGGCGGCGTTTCTGGGGATTGTGCTCCTGAGAGAACCGGTTTCGTTGGGGTCCGTGGTGGGAATGGTCCTGATCTTTTCTGCGCAGGTTGTTATTGTAACGGCGCGCCGCACGCCGCCAATGCAGTCACGATAGCGATCTTTTGTTGCAAAATTAAATCTTACGTTTCACAATAAATGGCATCGGTTTTGTGAATCTCGCGTTTTTTAGTGTATTTTTTATCGATAAATATTGACATGATGTTACGGCCACATTAACATCTGCTTCACATTCACGAAACATAAGGAGCACTCATGATGCGAACGATTGCGAAACTGTTGGTTTCAGCATTGGTACTGGTGGCACTAATTGGTTGTGGTGGTGATGACGCGGCGGCCCCCACCGGATACGCCCCTGGTCAGGAAGTTGAGGCGTATGCGTATGTCCACGGCGGATATGTTGGACAAGCGGTGGTGACCACCGACGATGAAGGTGCAATCTCCGCCACCATTGATGAGGCGTTCTTGCCCCATACTCTTGCGTTGGTTGACCTGGAAGACGACGAGTGGAATGAAGATAACACCGTCAGTTACGTGGTTCGGGGTGATGAAGTGTTTGTCGCCAAGTACGTTGCCTACGACGGCACCGACTACGTAGGTACCACGGTTGGTACGGCGTTGGTCTACGTTGAGGCTGATGAGGACGGAAATCCCGCCGGCGGGACGGTGCTCGAGAAGATGATCATCCGCAATGAGGCCAACATGAAAGCCTACTTTGAGGGCGTGCAGGACGGAGCGTTCGCCACCTACACCGAGTTTGGCGGTGACGCTGAGCCCGTGACCACCACTTCCTACGGTAGTGTCACCAAACGCGGATCCTCATACTGGGATTTCGGAATCGGTTGGGAAGGCAACGTGGACGCGATCGCCGACGCTGCTGCCCAGTACGGTACCGGCTACGCACTCGATGACCTCTCGCAGAATAGTGATGGAGAGTGGGAAGTGGCTGATGCCACCACCGCCGCCACCGCGTCGGACTTCCCGGATTATTTCGCGCTGATCCAGCTGGCCGCGGCCCGCTTGGAGATGGCCACCGAGTAGTTCGCGATTGGTGAGTAGATCGGGAGTCGTTCCCGATACCGCAGCCTCCGGCATATGCCGGGGGCTGTTTTTGTATCCAGGTCCTCGCGCTGCGGGCTGCTTCGGCGCGCGGGCGGCCGGATGCTCGCCGCAGGGCTGCAAAACTCCTACCTTGTATCTAATAGGAGTACACATGCAACTTGGAATATACAGCTTTGGGTCCACCGCCCGCGACCCACGCACCGGCCGGCCGGTGTCTTCGGCACAGGCGATGAGAAACCTCCTGGAGGCGATCCGTCTGGCCGATGAGGTGGGGTTGGAATTTTTCGGGATCGGCGAGCACCATACGGCAGAGATGCCGGCTTCCGCCGCCGCGACGGTCTTGGCCGCCGCAGCTCCAATAACCTCGCGTATCCGTCTGGGAAGCGCGGTCACGGTGCTTAGCACCGATGACCCGGTCCGGGTGTACCAGCAGTTTGCCACCGTAGACGCGCTCTCCGAGGGGCGGGCGGAGATCACCGCCGGGCGAGGGTCCTCTACCGAGTCGTTCCCGTTGTTCGGATACAGTCTCAAAGACTACGACCAGTTGTACGCGGAGAAACTGGAATTGCTTTTGGAGATCAACCGGTCGCAGCCGGTTACGTGGTCGGGGACGGTTCGTTCCAGTCTGCAGGGCGCGGAGGTCGTGCCGCGGCCGGAACGGGGTGGTCTTCCGATTTGGCTCGGTACCGGGGGCAACCCCCAGTCTTCGATTCGGGCGGGAAAACTGGGGCTTCCGGTGTCCTACGGGATTATCGGGGGCAATCCGTCCCGTTTCGCTCCGTTGGTGCAGGCGTATCGCGGAGCCGCCGAGATGTCCGGGGCACCGGCGGACCAGATAAAGGTTTCCGTCGCCAATCCGGGATTTGTGGCGAAGGACGGTGGCGACGCCCGGGACCGGTGGTGGCCGGAGTGGCACCGGACGATGGAACTCATCGGTGAGCGTCGCGGCTTTGCGCCACCGCCGCGGTCTGCATACGATCGGGACGTGTCACCTCAGGGCGCGTTGTTTGTGGGATCACCTGAGGAGATTGCCGAGCGGATCGTCGCGCTCCACGGCGCCCTCGGGCACATGCGCCAGTTCCTCCAGATGGATGTGGGCACGCTGCCCCAGCGCGACTTTCTCACAGGTATCGAACTCCTGGGAACGCGGGTGAAACCGCTGGTCGAGGCTGAGCTCGGTCGCGAGCCGGAGGTTGTGCCGGCATGAGTGAACAGAACCCGACGGTGGGCATTTTTGGCGGGGGGCGGGTTGGTACCGCTCTTGCCCGGCTGGCGGTGGGAGCGGGCTACCAGCCGCTGCTTACGGGAACCGGCGATACCGGCGAATTGCAGTGGATGCTCGATCTGCTTGCTCCAGGGGCTCAGGCGGTCGATCCCGATACCCTGGTGGGCCGATCGGATGTCGTAGTGCTCTCCGTACCGTTTGGGAAGGCGGCGGCCCTCCCGTACGATCTATTCGACGGTGCGATCGTGGTGGAAGCGATGAACTATTGGGCTCCCGTGGACGGAACGCTGGACGGTATTGGCACGGACGGGCGCGGTACGAGCGAAATCATCGCCGACAACAATCCGCGGGCGCGGTGGGTCAAATCATTGAACCATCTCGGCTACCACGATATGGAAGATGATCCGCTCCCGCCGGGTAGCCCCAACCGCCGGGCGGTGGGAATCGCCACCGACGATACGGAAGCGGGTCGCGTGGTGGCTACGTTTGTAGACCGGATCGGCTTCGAACCGGTGGTGGTGGGGCCGCTCTCTGCGGGGCGTGCGCTTGAACCCGGCGGCGAGGTGTTTGGCCGACGCCTGACGCGGGAGGCGTTTCGGCGGGCTGTGACCGTCTGACGGGTCGTGCCTCGATTATACCTGACAGTTTTAGTTAAATTGAAGATTATTGAGGATATAGACTACACTCCTTGGGAGGAAACGGATATTCGCTGAGGAGTGGAAACATGAAAAATATCAAGCTTGGAGTAAAGCTGGTCGGCGGATTCGCCGTGGTGGCGCTTATCGTGTTGGTTGTGGGGTTCTTTGGCTGGCAAGGTGCTCGGCAACTCAACGAGCATGTAGACGAAATCGGATTGGTTCGTATGCCGAGCGTCGAGTCACTGCTAATCATTAAGACCGAAGGCAACGCGATTCGCATTTCCTTGCGATCGCTCCTGAACCCGCGCATGACGATGGAGGAACGGGAGCGCCAGTACGCCAATATCGAACAGTCACGTGGTAACTATCGAGCCGCGTGGGAGCGGTACGAACCGCTTCCGCAGACGCCGGAAGAGGCGCAACTCTGGAACGAATTTGTTCCCGCGTGGGATGCCTGGGCCGAAATCAATAACGAGTTCTTAGAATCGTCCCGCGAGATCGAAGAGACGGATATCGTTAATACTGATGAATACGCGGGTCGGATTAGCGGGTTTATCGGTGACCATCACGCCCTGATGGGTCAGGTAACTAACTATCTGCTCACCGGAGAGGAGTTCTCCGGAGGCGGCGATCCTACCGCCTGCAATTTTGGGCGGTGGCTGGCAGACTACAGCACCGATAATCCGGTCATTCGCAGCGCGCTGGAAGAGATCCAACCGTACCATAACCAGTTTCATGAAAGCGTGAACGTGATTCGCTCGGCGATGGAGGCGGACAATCAGCAAGCCGCCGTAGATGAGTACCGGGAGGTTATGAGCCCGGGGGCCAACACGACCTTTGAATACTTTGACCAGATACTGGCCGAGGCGGAGCGCGCCGATGGGCTTTATGAGGCACTCAATGAACAAGCGCTGGGTATCGCGGTGGAGCGGCAGCAGGAGGCGATCGCCCTGTTGGACGAGATCATCCACATCAACGAGGAAGTAGCTGAAGCCGCGATCGCCGAGGCGGTGGCGGATGGGGCGCGGGTGCAGTTTATCGCGATCGCCGGAATTGTGCTTGGGGTTGTCCTTGCCATGGTGCTGGGACTGATTCTTACCCGGGGCATCACCGCTCCCGTCTTTAAAGGGGTTGCCTTTGCGCAGGAACTCTCCCAAGGGAATCTCACGGCTGCGCTTGATGTTGATCAAAAGGATGAAATTGGGACGTTGGCTACCGCTCTTCAGGATATGCGGGACAAACTGGTGGGGGTCGTTCGGGACGTGCAAAACGCCTCCAACAACGTGGCTTCCGGCAGTGAGGAGATGAGTAGCACCGCACAGCAGATGTCCGAAGGTGCCACCGAACAGGCTGCCAGTGCGGAAGAGGTTTCATCTTCCATGGAGCAGATGGGTTCCAACATCAGCCAAAACTCAGACAACGCCGCGCAAACGGAGAAGATCTCCCAACAGGCGGCACAACGCGCCACCGAAGGGGGCGAGGCGGTAAATCAGACGGTACAGGCGATGCGGGATATCTCCGAGAAGATCCAGATCATCGATGAAATCGCACGCAATACCAACCTTCTGGCGCTGAACGCCGCCATCGAGGCCGCCCGTGCCGGAGAACACGGAAAGGGATTCGCGGTGGTAGCCAGTGAGGTGCGTAAACTGGCCGAGCGCAGTCAGGTTGCCGCCGGCGAAATTGCTCAGCTTTCCAAGAGTAGCGTGGACGTGGCCGAGCGCGCGGGAGAGATGATCAACGGCATCATCCCTGATATTCGAAAGACCGCCGAATTGGTCCAGGAGATTAGTGCGGCCAGCTCGGAGCAAAATAGTGGCGCGGAACAAATCAACCAGGCGCTGATTCAGCTCGATCAGGTGGTGCAGCGCAACGCATCGGCCTCGGAGGAGATGGCGTCCATGTCCGAGGAGCTGAGTGGACAGGCGGAACAGCTCCAGAACGCGGTGGCATTCTTCCGGATCGATGGAGAACGCCGGTTCCGGCCGACCGAGACGTCCGGAACGGCCGGAGCGCAGCGGCGGTTGGCTGCGCCGACGCCCGCGCACAGCGGAAGACGCGAGTCGGACGAGAAGGGAATTGCGCTCGTTGCAGACGACGGTGAGTTTGAAAGTTTCTGAGGTGATCAGTCTCCATCGGACGCGATGAGGTTGTCCACGAAGCTTCGCAAAAAGGCGGGCCGGTCCGTGATGAACCCATCGGCCCGATACTCGGTAAGCAGTCTCAGCTGCCACGCCTCGTTCACGACGTAGGGGAGCACAAACAGTCCTCGGTCGTGGGCTCCGGCGATGTACCACGGCCATGCGATAACTCCTCGCGCGCCGATCCCGTCGGCAACTCCGTGCGCGCGTCTCAGCCACCGCCGCCATCGCATCCAGGTGATCATCTCGCCGGAGATGAGGAATACCCGAGGTACGGACGGGGCGGCGGTACGCAGCCGTTTGAGGGACTCCAGATTGAACGAAAAGAAAATGAGAGAACCGCGGCGGATGGGCTCCCCTGAACCATCCACCCACCCGCGGTCGGCAAGGATTTTCACCACCTGCTCTTCAATTCCCGGGTACAGAATCGGGTCTTTAAACTCCAGGACGAGACCGACGGATGTCCCGGAGCGCTCCACTATGTCTATGAGCCGTTCCAGCGTGAGAATCGGGAGGTTTTCATTCTGTTCACGACTGCGCAGGGGGTGATCGCGATTAAACCAGCTCCCCATATCCAGTTGCCGCAGTTCCGCCAGGGTGAATCTCCCCAGTGACTCCCGGCGACGATCGGGAAACACCTCGTCTACGTTGGACGTTCGCCGCATATCTGAGTCGTGGTGGACAACGATGCGTCCATCGATCGTTCTGCGGAGGTCGGCTTCCAAGTAGTCTGCGCCCATGGCGATGGCCCGCGCATAGGCAAGCTCGGTGGATTCCGGAGCGACCGTTGATGCCCCGCGGTGCGCGATAATCGCGCGATAGGGAATTCCGCGCCGTTCCAAAATCCTTAGGCCCTCTTCGGGGAAGCTTCGCGAAGAGCGAACAATCACCAGTGCGGTTGCCACGATCACAAGTGTTGCAACGACAAATGGAACATACGTGAGGCGCCACGGCGTTCCTGAGCGACGAGCGTTACGGGCGGCGATTCGCAATGATCTCCCGTGTAAACTGAATGATCTGCAAAATTTCCTCTTTCTGTTCGTGAGAAATCTCAACATATTCTTCTCGCGGATTCGGCAAGTGGCCCACCTCAACCACCTCATAGTCGCCGTTTTCGCCGGCAAGCTCCAACGCAAACAAGTGTTCTTTGTAGAGTACTTGTGGTACCTCGTGGAGAAACAAGACCGG
>JBMCMH010000056.1:0-16461 GCA_048614515.1 Alkalispirochaeta sp.
GCCACCGCGCTTCGATAGCCACCGCCACCGGCGTTTGAGCGCGCGTCTACCGTAACGTGCGCACCAGGCGGATACCAATACTGTGACTGGCCGCTTCCGGGGCGAACCCTCCTCGGTTTCCGGGGCGAATTTCTTCCTGCGGCGTGTTCCACGCCGTTCCCCGAACGGTACGAAGATGTCGCCCGTAGACGTCGGGCTCCGGCTCGGTGGGCCCCGTCCAGGGTGACTGCGCCTCTCCGGCGGCAATACGCCGGTACCACTGCGGAACGTACCAGTCGGCGGTCCACTCCCAGACGTTCCCCAGTAGATCGGATACTCCCACCGGGGACGCGCGCCCCACGCTTCCCACGGGCGATGTGGGACCACCATTACGCGTGTAGGGCGGACGCGGATCTTCCCATCGATCCCCACTTCGCAGAAAATTGATTCCCCGGAGGTCGAGCGATGAGAGATCACGCGCTTCAACCAGCGTCAATTCCGCCCCGGCCACAATCCGCTGGCGAGCGGCGACCGCCGCCGCCCACTCCGCCTCGGTAGGTACGCGGTATCCGTCACGATCCGGATAGATTTCAACCTCGTCCTCGGCGGAGCGGAGCCCCTCATAAACGGCGTCTCTCGCCTCGAGAAGGGACAAGGCGTTGGCGACCGCCAGCGCGCCGTACCATGTGACCCCCACCGCGGGATGCGCCGCGTACCCGTCAATCACCGTGAGCCGCCCATCTTCGGCTCGCAGCCCAAACTGCTCGCCGAAGTCCAGCTCCTCCAACCCGATGAGCACTCGGGGAGTCGCGGCGGTGGTGCGCACGTCGTCCGCGGTGACTTCCCACCGCCCGGCGGCAACTTCCAGATCCACCAACGCCGCAACGATCCGATTTGTCACCGGATAGCGCGACATCTCAAACGGCCGCGCCAGCGCTACCGGGACCGCCGGCCGCTCGTCCACCTGTTCCGCATCTTCCCGTCCCAAGAGCACCGTCACCCGAGCGTCTACCGGTACAATCGTTTCCAATCCTCCGATACGCGGGATATAACGAAACCGAAATGTCTCCGAGAACGGTGTCTCTACGCCCTCCGGGCCGATCGCCGCCACGCGCCACCGGATGGTGCGCGAACCGGCGCCATCGAGGATTGCCTCCAATTCTTCGGGGCCCAGGCGAAGTCTCGGCTGGTTTGTTTCCCAACGTTCCGGATCTCGCCCCGGTACGTCGACGGAATCCTCACGCTCAGCAGCACCCACCTCCACGCGATACGACACCGCCCCGGCGGTGGGTTCCCAACTGAGCCCCGGTGTAGCCACAACCGCCTCCCCTCCTTCCGCGTGCGCGCGGGGGCGCGGTATCGCGCGATCGAGATCGAACCGTACGCGTCCTTCCGGAGACCACGGCCCCAAGACCCCGTGGGGGGACACGACACGCACCTGCCATACCACGGCAGCGCGACGGGAAAAGGCGCCGGCATCCGCCAGCGGTTCCTCCGGCTCCCACGGTCCGGCGGCGTCCGGGACCGACCGCTGAACCCGGTCGGTTTCGTCACCGCTGATGCGCACCACTGCGGTGGACGGGGCGACAAGGGTGATGCGGTCGCGTCGGGCCTCGGCGCCGGGCTGGGTTTCCGGCTCACCTCGGGCCTCGGCGCCGGGCTCCGCGTCACCGGCCCCGTCGGGCAGGCGCCACTCCAACGGGGGGCGTCGGTCGAGCGTCACGAGCTCGTCCTGCGGCACCGGGCGCGGGAGCCCCAACGCCAGCTCCAGCGGAACCCGCTCGTCCACAACAAATCGCGTGCCGTCCGCATCGATGAGGGTAAACTCGAGCGCATAGGAGGTGCCGTCTTCGAGCCCCTCCAGCGGAACGGTGACTCGCAACGGCGACTGAGTATCGGGAGGTAGCTCCCAGCGGCGCGCCGGTTCGGCATCAGGTCCGGTCATCGACGCATCATCTTGGCCGGAGGCGGGGGCCGCGGGATACGCGGCGATTTCTACCGTGGCGATGGTTCTGCTCGCCCCGCGCCGGTCAAAGGTAAACTGCAGCGGATCGTCGGTGGTGAGGGGTGCCGATTCGGGGCCCTCGGTGACGCGGGGCCGTTCCTCGGGGGGAAGCTCGTCGGGGGTCCCCGCGCAGCCTGTCGCAACGCTCGATAGAACCACTGCCGCCGCTACACCGGCGAGGATCGTCGGCCACCTCCGTTTCATCTGCGGAACCGCTTCTTCAGGTCGTGGTGGTACCAGCGCCGCCCGCGCTCTGCGGTGCGGAACGTTCCGCCCACCACCGGCGCCCGCACCACGTCCCAGCACCCGGGACGATTGACGATTGTGCCACCGAAGCCGGTTTTGAAGCGATACAGTCCGTGCATGGGGTGCGAAGGGTCGTCGCTGGGAGGAATACCAAACATGTCATAGCTGCGATCTCCGGCGCCTTTGGCATCCCGCATCGCTTCCCATTGGATCAGGTAACTTGCCATGAGGTTGCGCTTCACGTTGGCCCCCGCTCCGTAGAGATAGGTACTCATTCCCCGGTATGAGGCCACCACGATTCCCGCCAACAGGTCCTCCTCATGGGTCGCCATATAGAGGGTTATCAGCGGCGCCTCCTCTCCGGCGGCGCGCATCGACGCCGCCACCTCCACCACGTCCTGGTAGTATCGCATTGGATGAATCGCGATCCGATCACGACGGGCGGTTTCCTGGTAGAGGGCATACCACCGGCCCACTTCCGTCGTCACCGCCGCATCACGAACACGCGCCACGGTGACGCCTTTCCGCGCGGCGAGGCGCACATTGTAGCGGGTCTTGCCCTTCATCGCGGCCATAATCTGCTCCTCATCGAGGGAGAGATCCACCACCACCGTATCCGGAGGCTGCACGCGCACGGGGGCACGGCGGAGCCCGGCCGCCTCCGCCGCGGCCTGGTCAAACTGAGCCACCTCCCAGGGAATATCCCACCGGATCAGATGCGGCGCAGCCGCCTTCCCGCGCCCGGCGAGGTCCTGCAATCGATCTCTATACGAACCGATCGGTTCTGCCGGGCTCTCCCCGTAAAACGCGTGCGGCGCATAGGCGAACCGCACCGGTCCCACCGCGCGCTGCAGGACCATCGGCCCGCCGGCGCGATCTCCCAGGCGCTGCCATCCCTGACCCTCGCGAACACGGCTCCACCATTCACTCTGCAGCAGCGCAAATGAGGGGTGCACGGATCAGCCGACGTCTCCGGCGGACACCGTGGTGGTTCGCACCGGATGGTCGCCCGCCATGAGTCGCGCGGAACCTACCAGCACCTGGTGGTTCTCCACACGCAGGGGAATCGCGAAAAAGTCGTCGATCTTGATCCGTTTCAGCGACTCCTTGGGATCGGCCGGCGAATAGCCCTCGAGCGTGATGCGCGTTCCCGGCTCCACGCCGTCCACAAAGAGCACATCCACGATCTCGTCGCGCGCTTCGCCCTCCCCCGACGGGGCGCTCGCGGCCAGCAGCATGCCGTTGCTCTTTACCCCCCGGAGCTTGGCGGGCTTCAGGTTCGCAACGACGATAATCGTACGCCCCAACAGCTCATCGGCGTCGTAATGGGGAACCAGTCCCGATACGATCGTGCGTCCCTCCGGCGAGCCGTCATCCAGGGTTTCGATGTAGAGCTTGTCCGCTTCCGGATGCTGCTCCACCTTGACGATCTTGGCGGCTCTCAGCTCCACGGTGTCGCGAAACTGCTCCTCCAGGGACGGCGGTTCCGGTTCGGCGGCCGGCTCAGCGGCAGCGGCAGCGGCCGCGGCTGCGCTCTGCGCGTCCCGCTCGGCGCGCTCCGCTTGGCTGCCGCTGAACCGCACGCGGAGCTCTTCGATCAAATCATCCGAAAGCTGCTCAAAGAGAATCTCCGGCGCGCCGGTGCGCTCCAGTCCGACCGGCTGCGCCAGATCAGCCCAGGAGAGATCCCCGGCGCCCAGCATCGTTCGAATCCGCGCCGCGGTGGCGGGAATGTAGGGCTCCACGAGAATCGCCAGATCGCGGATCAGGTATACCAGATCGCTCAGGAGTGCCTGGGTTGCTTCGGGGTCGGTTTTTCGCGTCTTCCACGGTTCCGCCCCCTGAAAGGTGCGATTTCCAAAGCTGGACAAAGCAAAAATCTGGCGGAAAGCGTCCCGCAGTCCCGCCCATTCGAGCTTTGCCGTAATCTCCGACTCCCGCCGACGCACTTCGTCCCAGAACTCCTGCCGCTGGGTATCTGTACCGCTCACCGGGAGAACGTTTCCGTCGAAGTAGCGCGTCAGGAACGTAAGCGTCCGATTGACCAGATTGCCCAGATTGCCGATCAGCTCACCGTTCACTTTCTCCTGAAAATCATCCCAGGTGAAGGTGTAGTCACTCGTTTCCGGGCGGTTGTAGAACATATAGAAACGCCACACGTCGGCGGGAATGCCGGTGTCCTGCGCGTCGTTCCCAAACACGCCGATTCCCTTACTCTTGGAGAACTGGCCTCCTTCATAGTTGAGATATTCCGAGCTCGACATGTGGTGCAGCAGGGTCCAGTTATCGCCACTTCCCAACAGGCTGGAGGGGAAGATCACGGTGTGAAACGGGATATTGTCCTTCCCGATAAACTGGAAGAGCTCCACCTCATCGGGGTTCTTCCACCAGTCTTCCGCCCACCGGTCGGTGAGGGTGGCAGTAATGGAGATGTAGCCGATGGGCGCATCGAACCACACGTAGAACACCTTGTCCTCGAAGCCTTCCAACGGCACCGGAATTCCCCACTTGAGATCCCGCGTGATCGCCCGCTGCCGCAACCCGTCGCGAATCCAGCCCTGGGTCATCTGCAACGCGTTGCGCGACCACTTCCCCTCGACACTGGCGCGGGAGAGCCACTCCTGCAGCTTCGGGAGCACGGCGGGAAGATCGATATAGAGGTGGGTCGTCTCCTTAACGATCGGCTTTGAGCCGTCTATGGCGCTCCGGGCGTCGATCAAATCGGTGGGATCCAGCAACTTGCCGCAGTGTTCGCACTGATCGCCCCGGGCATCCTCGTATCCGCAATGCGGACAGGTGCCGCGGACGTAACGGTCGGCGAGAAACATCTGCGACGCTTCGCTGTAGAGTTGTTCGATCGTTTCTTCCCGGATGTATCCCTGGGCATGGAGCTTGAGGAAGATATCCTGGGTGATCTCGGTATGCTCCGGCGTGGAGGTTCGTCCCCACTTATCAAAGGATATCTCGAACCAGTTGTAGATATCGGTATGAATCGCGTGGTAGCGGTCGCACAGCTGTTTGGGGGTGATGCCCTCTTCCCGGGCGCGCGTTTCGGTGGCGGTACCGTACTCATCGGTTCCGCACACGTAGAGCGTCTCGTACCCGCGGGAGCGACAAAAGCGGGCAAATACATCGGCAGAAAGAACCTGAATCAGGTTGCCGAGGTGCGGAATGTTGTTCACATACGGGAGAGCGCTGGTGATCAGGCGTTTCTTCATAATGCGCCATGATATGAGCGCCGCTGCGGCAGGTCAACAGCGAAAATCCCCCGGCGCCTCCCTTCGGCGCTTCGCGGGGGATTCCAACTGATTCGCGGTATATCGAGCTCGCCGGCGGGCACGCCGGCGCAGCGGCTATTCGATGTCTACCAGTTCTTCCACCTCGGCGTTCTCCCGGAGCTCCGCTACGTACTCCTGCGCCCCACTGTTGCGCTGCTCCTCCGTAAGAAACTGCCGGATGCGCTCCTGGGATTCCTCGTAGCTCTGCGCCTGCGCAGGGATCCGCTCAGTTACTTGCACGATATGGTAGCCGAACTGCGTTTCAATCACCGGGGAGATCTCCCCCACTTCCAGATCGAAGGCGGCGTTCTCAAACTCCGGCACCATCTGGCCGCGTCCAAACGCTCCCAAGTCGCCCCCGTTGGAGGCGGTAGGTCCCTGGCTGTGTTCGCGGGCCATCTCCGCAAAATCAGCGCCGTCTACGATCTCCTGGCGGATTTCTTCCAGCTCCTCCTGGAGAGCGGCGCGCTCATCTTCCTCCACACCCTCGGTGGTGAAGATGATGTGGCGAGCGGCAACCTGGTCATCCTGCTGAAAATACTGCGGATTGTTATCGTAGAACTCCCGCATCTCTTCATCCGATACTTCAAGCTGGTCGTATACTTGCGCACGAATCAGCTGCTCGATCACCATCTGCCGGCGAAGCTCGACTTCAAACTCATCTTCGGTGAATCCCTGTTGCTCCAGGGCAGTCTGGTACCCCAACTCATCGGGGAACTGCTGCTTAAACTGATCCAACGTCTCGGCAAATCGTTCGTCGCTCACAGTGATATCCAGTCGGTCCGACTCCTGTTCTAAGATGGTTCGCGCAATCAGGCCATCCAAGACTTGCCGTTCCAGCTGCGGTCGCTGTTCTGCGTTAAAGGACTCACCGCTTTGCGCCTCATATCGCGCGATATTGCTTTCCACGACGCTATCAAACTCTTCCCGACTGACGAGCTCCCCGTTGACTCGGGCCACCGCCTCGGAGACCTCGATCGGATCACCCGATGGTTCTTGTTGTGAATCGCGGGACTGCTCCTGCGGGGACTCTTGGTCTTGCTCCCGGTTGCCGCCGGCAAACAGAAACGCAGGAACCGCAAACAGCAGGACCACTGCCATGTATCGTCTTCTATTCATTAATCGCTTTCCTCCTCATTATTTCAGGCGTAAAAGTGCACCACGTTTCCGATCGTTCTGTAAAGTCACCCATCCGAGGTACTCGGTACCGGTGTGGCCGGTGACCACTCCCACCGGTCCGCTTTCTTGACTCCCCCCCCAGGGGGGGATAAGTTAGAGAGGTGAGATCGTAAATCGGCGGCCACGTCGATTCGTAACACGCATAAGGAGCACATACATGTCAGACGGCGATGCGACTCCGCGGTTCTCGTTCAATTTGAACGGAAAAGCGCTGTCGATTATTGTGATCGTCCTTATCCTGATCGGGATCGCCACAACCAGTTTCTTTGTGGTGGACCAGACGGAAGAGGCGGTCGTAACGCGACTCGGCCGGTACCACCGTACCGCACCCCCGGGTCTTCATTTCAAGCTACCCTTCGGATTAGAGCAGAACTTCAACGTTCCCACCCAGCAGATTCAGAACATGCAGTTCGGCTTCCGCGTGGAACAGGCGGGACAGAACACCACCTTCTCCAGTGCCGACTTTCCGGAGGAGTCTCTGATGCTCACCGGTGATTTGAACATCGTGGATGTGGAGTGGATTATCCAGTACCGTATCGCGGAGCCGCGTAACTGGTTATTCAACGTGGAAGATCCGATCAAGACGATTCGCGATATTTCCCAGTCGGTGGTGAATCGGCTCGTGGGGGACCGATCGATTATCGATGTGCTCGGCGACGAGCGTCCTGAAATTGAGATTCAGGCGCAGGAGCAGATGAACGAAGTGTTTGACGGCTATGAGCTCGGGGTGACGATTACCGCGGTGCGGCTGCAGAACATCGTTCCGCCGGCGGGTCGCGTGCAGGACGCCTTCGAGGATGTAAACCGAGCGGTGCAGGACATGAATCGCCTCATCAACGAGGGTCGGCAGCAGTACAACGAAGAGATTCCCCGCGCCCGCGGTGAGGCGGAGCAGGTGGTCCAGATCGCGCAAGGATATGCGTCGGAACGGGTAAACCGCTCCCGCGGTGACGCCGCGCGCTTTACCAACGTGCTCAACGAGTACCAGGACGATCCTCAAACAACCCGCACCCGTCTCTACTATGAGATGGTGGAAGACGTATTTCTCCCCTCCCAGGACGCCTCCGGCGACGACGAAGCCGGTCGCAGCGTACCGGACTTGATCGACCGCAACCTGTCTAATTTTATCCCGCTCCTCAACCTGGGTGAGGCCGGATCCGGTGTAACGGGAGGCCAACAATGAGTCGCTTACCAAAGATCCTAACCGTTATCGTCGTCCTCGTGGTGTTTCTGGTGATTCTCGGTCCCTTTTACATCGTTCAGGAGGGTGAACAGGCGATCGTTATCCGCTTTGGTGAGATCGTACACTCCACCAAGGAAGCGGGGCTGCACTTCAAAACCCCGGTCGTCGACCAGGTTACCAAGTACTCCGCCAAGATTCTCTCCTGGGACGGCGACCCTCGCCGGATGCCCACTTCGGAGAACCAGTTCATCTGGGTGGACACCACCGCTCGCTGGGAGATCGAAGACCCGGAGCTGTTTTACCGGTCGGTCACAACCATGGAACGGGCGTTCTCGCGACTGGACGACGTGATTGAGAGCTCGGTGAGAACGATCATCTCCAGCAATGAGATTGAGGAAGCGGTACGAGATAGCAACCTCATCAATGAAATCGATCGCGAGCAGAACCTACCGTCTGAGGCGGAGCAGGCGATTGAGGACGAGGACGAGTTGGGCGACACGCAGCGGGACCGGCTGGAGGAAATCGCCGATCTTCTCACCGTTGTAGACAATCGCCAACGCATTTCCGACGGGCGGCAGGAACTCTCCAATCGGATGCTGGAACGCGCCCGGGACACCGCCGCGGAGCTGGGTATTACTCTGAACGATATCGTTGTACGGCAGATTCGCTACTCCGATGATCTCACCGAGAGCGTCTATGACCGGATGGTCTCCGAGCGGCTACGAATCGCGCAAGCCTACCGATCGTACGGCGAAGGGCGTAAGCAAGAGCTGATCGGTGAAATGGAGAACGAGCGCCGGAGCATCTTGTCCGGTGCGTACGAGCGGGCGGAGGTGATTCGCGGTGATGCGGATGCCGAAGCTGCCCAGATCTACTCTGAGGCGTACCAGCAAGACGCGGAGTTCTTCTCCTTCTGGCGAGCGATCGAGTCGTATCGCCGGACGATGCCGGAGTTCCGCAAGACCCTGAGTACGGATATGCAGTACTTCGACTTCCTGTATTCCGAGAGTGGCTCGTAAGAGCCTCGGGGCGTCACGCGGGCGCGCATTACACCAATGCCCCGCTGCACCACACGGAGTTAGAATATTGGGCGGTCCAAGGCAGTGCCTTGGATCGCCCTCTTTGTCTGCCGCCATGTAATCGATTGTTCGCCGCGGTTGCGTTGCCTTAGCTCAACGCACCTGCTACCATACGCCGCTATGGCGCAGATGAGCCTCTCCCGCTTGCTTCAACAGTTTCCCATCTTGGATCGGAAGGGATCCCAAGATCCCCAGATATCTCGAATTGTGTACGACTCCCGAGGAGCCGATGCCGATACGCTGTTCGTGGCGCTCCCAGGAGTTCACGTGGACGGACATACCTACATTTCTGATGCCGTGAAACGGGGCGCTCCCGCGATTATTTGCGAGCAGATGCCCGCCGAGTGCCACGACGGCGTTACGTATGTGCAGGTGGCCCATAGCAGAACCGCGTTGAGCGCTTTAGCGGCCCGCATACACCACCACCCATCGCGGGAGATCTCGGTCATCGGCGTGACCGGAACGGACGGAAAGAGCACCACCACGTATCTTATTGACCAGATTCTTTCGCTCCTTGATGAAGAGTCGGGCTTCATTTCCACCGCCCTGATTAAGCGGGACATTACACTCGAGAAGAACCCGTTCCGCCAATCTACCCCGGAGGCGCCGGAGATCCACGGATTCCTGCGGGAGATGGTAGAACATGGGAAACGCTTCGCGGTGGTGGAAGCCACCTCCCATGGCCTCAGCGAGAAGACCTCCCGCCTCAAGGATGTCGATTTTCACGTTGCGGTCTTTACCAATATCACGCACGAGCATCTTGAGTTCCACGGAAGTTTCGAGCGGTACCGGAGCGACAAGGCCAATCTCTTTCGGAAGCTGGATCACACCGCCACCAGACGCCCGGAACGCGAACATCCGATTTTCGCGGTGATCAATCAAGATGACCCCAACGCATACTACTTTCGCCATGCCACCCGGAAACCCATCTTTTCGTATTCGGTTCGTGACTCGGAAGCGGACCTCTACGCCGAGGATCTTCGTCCCGACAATCGCGGCACGGACTGCCTGGTTCACTGGCGGCGGGAGTCACGGAACGTCCGGGTTCCCCTGGCGGGACCGTTCAACGTAGAAAACGTGTTGGCGGCGGTGCTCACGGTGGCGCAGCTCCTCGACCGTAATCCGTTGGATGTCCTCGATGTGGTACCATCATTGAAATCACTCCCCGGTCGAATGCAGATCGTCGATCATACCACTCCCTTCGTACCGGTAGTTGACTATGCCCACACCCCCGGCGCGTTTGAGAAGGTCCTTCCGCTTGTTCGCGAGTATACCGCGGGACGGTTGATCGTGGTGTTTGGTTCCGCCGGTGAGCGGGATATCGCCAAGCGGGAGATGCAAGGCGCGCTGGCGGCCCGCCACGCCGATGTGGTGATCCTCACCGACGAGGATCCCCGCGGCGAGGATCGCATGGCGATTATCGAGCAGATCGCCGCGGGGTGTTTGGCGGAAGACGCCGATATCAGGACCGAACACCGCCTGTTTCTCGTTCCCGACCGGCGCGGAGCGATCCGTCACGCCCTGGATATCGCCGCCGAAGGGGATACCGTGCTGTTCCTCGGAAAGGGACATGAGCGGTCCATTATCTATGCAGACCACACAATGGAATGGGATGAAGCGGCGGTGGTGGCGGAAGAATTGCACCAGCCGGCCCACAGGAGAGCGCACTGATGAAAGTAGCGTTGTTGTACGGAGGACGATCCACGGAGCATGAAGTCTCCCTATCTTCTGCAGCGGGAGTTCTGCGAGCCCTCATGTCTCACGAGAATATGACGGTGGAACCGATCGGTCTGGCCCGCGACGGAACATGGTATTACCAGGATTTTGACACCCAGCTGGGCCATGCCCGCGCCGACGAGCCGCTGACGATCGAGGAGCGCCGGAACTATCGCGTCGCGGTGCTGCCGGCGGGAGGCTTAGCGGTGCGGGAAGGAAAGGTGCTCCCGGTAGACTGTGTTATCCCCATTCTCCACGGTTCTTTTGGTGAAGACGGTACGCTCCAAGGACTCCTGGAAATGGCCGGTCTCCCCTACGTGGGAAGCGGCGTTGTGGGAAGCGCAGTAGGCATGGACAAGATGCGCTCCAAGCAGCTCTGGCAAGACCACGGCCTGCCGGTGGTACCGTATCTCCACGTGGCGGAGTCCGATCTGCCACACGAGGATGACATCCGCCGGTTGGCAGACGTCATTGAGGAGCGCCTGGGGTATCCGGTGTTTGTGAAACCCAATGCCGCCGGGTCCAGCGTCGGCATTACCCGAGTTTCTACCTCCGATGACCTTGCTGAAGCGTTGAAGCGAGCGTTTCGCGTGGATCGCGTGGTTCTGATCGAGCAGGCGCTCTCAGTACGAGAGATCGAAACGGCGGTCCTCGGAAACGACACGCCCCAGGCGTTTCAGCCGGGAGAGGTGATTCCATCCCACGAGTTCTATGACTACGACGCCAAATATGAAGATCCGGAAGGTGCGCGGTTGGTGATTCCTGCGGACATTCCCCGGGATCTTGCCGACGATATCAAAGCGCTCTCGGTGGCGGCATTTCGCGCAATCGACGGAGCGGGGCTCTCCCGAGTTGATTGCTTCGTGGTGAGCGCTGAGGACGGATCTCAGCAGATATACCTCAATGAGATCAACACGATTCCCGGGTTTACTCCCATTAGCATGTACCCCAAGATGGTGGAGGCTGGTGGTATTAGCTACTCCGAGCTGGTAATGCGCTTGATTGAGCTCGCCATGGAACGCTTTCGCCTCCGGGAAGCGCGGGACTTTCTCGCACGATAGCCGCCGCGCCGGTGGGCGGGATGCGCGGTATTACCGGAATGAACACCGAGGGCTTACCAGTGTCCCCAACCGGTAAGGCGTTCCAACGATAACCGGGAAGTAAGCTCCGGATCTTCCGCGGGTTTTCCCGCCAAGAGCAACATCACCACGCGCATCTGATACGGCACGCTCAGAAGCGACTTAACATCTTCCTCCCGGAAGGTGGTGATTGGACACGTCCCCAGTCCCTCGTGCTCCGCCTGAATCATCATAAACGCGGCAGCGATTCCCATATCTACGGGATAACTCAACTGACCATTGGGCATGCGGTAATCGATATTGGTTGTACACAACGCCATCACCAACGGTGCTTGAGAGACGTATTCTTGTCCAAAACACGCATCCTGTAACTGGAGGCGCGTTTCCGCCTCACTAATCGCGATAAAACGCCACGCTTGACGGTTCTTGGCGGAGGGGGCACGTTGCCCGGCGATAATAATGCGCTCGATCTGGTCTTTTGGGAGGGGTTCATTAGCGAATTGGCGAATGCTGCGCCGTGTGGCGATTTCTGGCAATAGTTCCACTCCGCTCGCTCCTTGACCCGTCGACTGTGGGCTCATATTCTCAAGTGTGCGTAATCACCGGTTCGGTATATTACTTTGCATTAGTGTAACAATACTTCTCGGCTTTTCACAGCCCCTGGTCGGGAGCGACCATTTTGCTCACCTCTTTGACACGTTGGTTGCGGAATCACCGATTCCATTGCGCAACGTCGAGCTCACCAATACGCGAGGTGGCCACAGCTTCTATCCTGACCTCTTCGGTTTCACGGGCACCGATCCCCAGGCGATTCTGGTGGTGGATGCCACCGATCGGTTTTCGTTGGATGCTTCGTTTTTGGCGGACGTGCCGGAATCCGTGGCGATCCTCATCGTGGGTCCGCGCCACGCCGCGGATGCCGTCGCTCACGTGGCGGCGGCCCTTCCCAATCTCCCCGGTGAAGTGCCGCGTATCTTTCTTGGCCGCGCCGATCACAATGAATGGCGCGTATCGGTGCCGGGAGAGGTCGCGCCCACCTGGCTGGCGGGCGCCGTGGCCGACGGAAACCCGGTAGAGATGAGCCTTGCCCAACTCAACGCCGCCCGATTGGGTTTCGGCTTGGAGGATCCGGTCCTGCGCACCGCCATGGAATTGGACCTCCCCGCCGCGCGACTCGCGGCAACCTCCCTGGAGCCGGTCATCCCGGCGTTGGAGGCGCTCTTAGACAACCTCGTCGAGACGGACGCCCAACCTCGGCGACACGATACCAATTATCTGATTGTGCCTCTGCAGGAACCATTTGTGGTGGCAGAGGTGTTTTTGGTGTGGAGCGTGGTGATTACCGGGGGGCTCCTGCTGCTGTACGCGGTAAATCGACCGCGCCGAGTACTGCGGTATCTTCGCGCGATTCGACATAATCTTTTCGCCATCGTCGGTCTGTTCGTTGTGTTGAGCGCGAGTCTCATCGCCGCCAACGCGGTACTCCGGCTCGTGGACGCCCTCCCTGGGGCGGTCCCCCCGTTAGTTGTGGCAGCAGGGAAATTTGCGGTGGGGTTCCTCGTCCTGGCGTTTCTCTATCCCCTGCTCCACATTCGATTACGCCGTTCCAGCGCCGTGTATAGCGGAGCAGCGCTCTTCCTGCTACTGGTGGGGGTGGTGGTTGCCGGGACCGTCAGTGTCATCCTCGGGTCGTTCTTTGTCGTGACGTTTGTCTTCGGATTCCTGTTCAGCATTTCTCGCCCGGCGTGGCTCAAGGCGGTCTTCCTACTGGCGGCGGCGGCTCCCTTACTGTACTTGTTGATAGCCCTGGCGGCGGTTGCCGATCCCGCGATGGCGGACGCACTCCTCCGACCACCGCCGCTGCGCGAAGCGATCACGGCAGTGATGCTCCTTCCCCTGCTGCTGATGTTTTTTCGGCTGGAGGCCCTCACGCCGCGTCTTCCGCTGCTTCCAATTATGGTGATGGTTTCGGTCATCGGGCTGGCCCTCGTCTCGGCGACGATCATCGTTGATTTCCGCGCCGGTACCGCCGCGGACCTTTCGATAGCAGCCCAGGTGCCCGCATCCTCAGGAACCGGGGGCCGGCTCACGATACACGCCGACACCACTCCGGTACATCCCGTGACCCTACGCCTACCCACGGGGGATACCGTCTCCTGTGATTCACTTCCGTGCACTCGTGCGTTCGTACCGGAGGCTACACCCAAGCGCTTTACCGTCGATCAGTCTACGGCTCTCGATCGGACGAGCATCCAGTGGAGCATAGAATACACATCCCCCGCAGAGGAGCTCCGATTACTGGTCGAATCCAATACTCCAATCCAACTCTACGCGTCGTCCCTTCCCACGGTACAAGCGATCGGTACCACCGCACGGCGTTTCGAGATTCACCCCGGTCCATATCCTCCGGATTCGGTGTCCGGCACGATCATCCTTCGTCGCACCGCTTCTCAGGAAGAGCCCACTGCGCTCACAATCCGCGCGGTATCCTCCTTTGATCAGCATCGAGACGCCTCCGTGGTGGATGGTACGGAGCCGGACCTGAACGCCCGCATCTCCTCCTATCACACCCGGTGGACCTTGAGCGAGCGGGAGGAGATTAGGTAATGGCCTCGGTCTCCACGATCTTCCACGTGGATATGGACGCGTTCTACGCATCTGTGGAACAGCGAGACTTCCCTGAACTCCGGGGGAAACCGGTGCTGGTGGGTGGTGACGGGAAACGCGGTGTAGTGGCGGCGTGCAGTTATGAGTCACGGGTGTACGGCGTTCATAGTGCGATGCCGATGGCGGAAGCGGTCCGACGCTGCCCCAATGCCGTGGTTGTCCCGGTGCGCATGGACCGATACCGGGAGCTTTCCCAGGCGATTATGCAGCGCTTCTCAAATTTCTCCCCGGTCGTTCAGGCGATATCGGTGGATGAGGCATTCTTGGATATGACCGGCACTGAGCGCCTGATGGGCCCACCTCGAGACGTTGCGATGCGCTTGAAACGGGAGATCCGTGACACCACGGGACTGACGATCTCGGTGGGAATCGGGACGAGCCGCTTCATCGCCAAGCTCGCCAGCGACGTGGACAAGCCGGATGGTCTGCACCAGGTACCACCGGGTACGGAAGCGGAGTTCGTGCTCACCCTCACGCTGAAAGATCTATGGGGATTAGGGAGTCGCACCCGTCGCAGGCTTGAGGCGTTGGGGATTTCCACCGTCGCCGAGTTGCGCAACCAGAGAATCGAGTTTCTCCGGGGCCACTTCGGAGACGCGTCAGGACAGTTTTTGTATGCGATCGCCCGCGGCGAGGATCCGGGCATCTACTCCGGGACTCGCGATCGTCACAGCATTTCCGCCGAGGAAACGTTTCCCGAGAATATTAGTGATTCCCACCAGCTGCGCCGACACATGCTTCAGTTAGCGGAAGAGGTGTTTCACCGCTCGATTACCGAAGGCTGGCTGGGTAAGACGGTGCAGGTGAAGTACCGCTTCCCGCCGTTCGAAACGCACACCGTCTCCCGAACCCTGTCTCGGCAGCTGTCCGGGAGCGTCGAGTTGGCCGATCTGGCGATGGAACTGCTTGAGGGCAAACGACGGATGCGGCCGCTCCGCCTCTTGGGCGTCGGCATCTCGGGACACCTCGATGAGCAGCCCGACGCGCAGGGCGAGCTATTCCGAGCGGAGGAACCGCCCCCTCTGGACCCCACTATCGTGGCGTTGAGGCAACGCTTTGGAGCCGACGCGATCGGGCGGGCGGCGTTCTACTCGCGCGATTCCCATTTACCCCGCCCCGACACATCTGAGTGACCGACCCAGCCCGGGCGGGCGTCCGGGATGCGCCGCCCACCCGGCTTAAATGAGCTCCCGAGATTACAGTGAATCCAGGAGCTCTCGCGCTTCTTCAAGTCGGCGGGTATCACTGGGCGCAGGGTCGGCGATCGCCTCCAACCGACGAATCGATTCGGTGAGAATCTCCTCCGCCTCACCGGCGTCATCGGTGTTGGGAACCTCGATTGCACCTTCGTAGTAGAATCCCCGCTCGACGGGAGTTGCGGCGTTCCGGTAGTCGCTGCGGATCGAACGAAGCCCCCGGCTCCGGCGGCGACTGTTCCAATCGCGGTCGATAAGGTGCGAGGCGAGCTGAATGTGGAACGCTTCGTTCACCTCGTCCCGCTCTCCGGACCGTAGTTCCGCTTCCATCAGGTCCACCGACTTGCGCCCGAGAGATACTGCGTACTCCACGTTGCCAAAGGAGATCATCCCCGGCACTTGGGCGTAGAGCTGCCCCAGTACGTAGTAGCTGTCGGCAAACTCAGGATCCTGGGTCACCGCTTCGGTGAGGAGATCTCGCATATCCGGCGCCCGGAACAGACTATTGAGCACCCCTTTCGTCTGACCCCAGCGCCCGATGTTGGCAGATGCCCAGAAATATCCCCGGGCGTTGTCCGGATCAGCCTCAATGGCAGCCTCTCCATGCGCCTCGCCGTCCTCGTAGATCGCCAGTAACTCATCATCCCCGGCACCGGCATCATCACGCTGGTCGCCGAGCATCAGCGTTGCCGACGAGAGACGCCACAGCACCTCGGCGCGGCTCGCCCCCGTACTACCGGACAGGATATCTTCCAGCGCCTCGATCGCTGCTTCCGGTCGCTCTTCCTCCAGAATCTCGTCCACCCGCTCCAAATCGTCAGCGGACTGAGCTGCAGCGGTTCCCGCGATGAAGA
>JBMCMH010000057.1:0-16223 GCA_048614515.1 Alkalispirochaeta sp.
CGCGTCCCCCGATCAGGAGGGCGACAATCCAGCCCAAACACGAGAGAATCCATATGACGCTTCCGGCGAGGGCAAAGGTGTCTCCCGTGCGCAGCGCCGAAATCACAAACATCAAGCCGGAGAGCGTGAACCCCAGCAATCCTACAATATCTACGTTCTCTTTTATCTGCATGTTTCGGCAGAATACCACACAGCCCCGATGAAGGGCGAGCCGGCGCGCGCGGTGCTCCCCAACCGTGGTCAAGGAGAGGGGTCGCCCGCTTGGTCGTGCGGCGCGGAAGCCGGCTTACGCCGCGGCCGCGCCTTGCGAAGCATCTGAAAGGCCGACGCGCTGGTGCGCGGATACAACCGAAACCGGCTGGTCCGTTTTGGAAGTGCCGGAATGAGGGTGATCCGAATCAGCACGAAGCCGAGAAACAGCGCCAAGACCAGTGTAACAAAGAGAAACAGACCGCCCGGCCCGATCCACCTCATGAATTGGCTGCCTAACACCGGCCCGAGGACGTTTCCAATCCCGTAGTAGATAACGATCGCTCCGGCGGCCCGAACCATTTCGTGCGGCTCAAACTGGTCGTTCGCCAGGGCCACCGAAAGAGAGTAGAGCGGCATCCCAAATCCGCCGTACAGAAAGATGAGCACGTAGAGGAGGCCTCCGCTGGGGACGATCATCGCGATGAGCATCGCCGCGCCCGCGGACGTACCGATACTCCACAAGATAGCCAGGCGCCGGTTCTTCGTGTCCGATATCCACCCCAACGGCCACTGGAGGACCATGGTACCCACGGATACGAGCAGCATGAGTATACCGATTGCCCCGCCCTCCAGCCCAACTTGTTGCCCATAGAGGGGGGTCAAACTCCAGGTAGCACCCGCCATGAGTCCCGCCACAATTACGCCGCTCCCGGCGAGGGGAGATCTCATAAAGGTCCGAATGAGGCGCGGTGGTTGGCGGTCGAGAACGGGTTCACCAGTGACGCGCATAATTGCCACCGGGATCAGACACAACGAAATGAGCATGGTGGTCGCGCCGAAGATTTCGAACCCGGCGGGTGAAAAGAGCCCCAGCAAAGGCTGTCCGGCCCCCATGGAAACGAGGTAGACGACACTATACGCACTGAGGAGTCGTCCGCGGTTGGTGCGCGTACTGGATGAGTTGAGCCAACTTTCGGCAACCACAAACATCACCGACAGGGCAAACCCGGTGGCGGTGCGAAACACGATCCATGCGATCGGATCGATCAACAGCACGTGAGAGATTGCCGAGGCGGAGCCCAGGGCGGCGGACGCAGCGAAGGCCCGTACGTAGCCGACGTTACGAATGAGAATTGGGGCGACCATCGATCCAATGATCAGGCCCGCGTAATTGGCGGACATGATGAGTCCCACCAACGAGTTGGAAAACCCCTCGAGGCCGGCCCGGAGAGACACAGCCGATCCCAGCACACCCATGCCCGCTCCCATGAGGAACACGGAAATGAGAATTGCGGCGATCGTTGTCCCTGAACCCTGGGTTCCGGGTCGCATTACATCTGCCCCCGGCGCGACGGCGGCGCTGCCGGTTGGTTCATCTTGCATTCTTGACAATGTAGCAACAGAAATCGCTCGTGTGCATGTATGATAGGCGACATGAAGAGAATCATGACCCGCGAGGAGCGCAGCTGGGTGACCTATGATTGGGCCAACTCGGCCTACTCCATCGTCATCACCACGGCAATTTTTCCGCTGTTCTATGAGAGCATCGCTCCCGCTCAGATCTACGTGAGCACGTGGGGATATGCCAACAGTATTGCAAGCCTCTTGGTAGCGGTTCTGGCCCCGGTGCTGGGCACGATCGCCGATTACTGGGGACGCAAGAAAAAGTTCTTCTCGTTTTTCTTTTTGATCGGTGTCATTACCACGGTGAGCCTCATCCTCGTCGGTGAGGGGCAGTGGATGCTCGGGCTCGTGTTATATGTGGGCTCGGTGATCGGATTTTCCGGGGCTAATCTCTTCTACGATAGTTTTCTCGTCGACGTGACCACTACGGAGCGAATGGACTGGATTAGTGCTGCGGGCTTCGGATTCGGGTACGTGGGGAGCACGATCCCCTTTGTGGCGGGAATCCTACTGATTATGTTTGCCGAGCAGCTGGGACTCACGACGATTGCCGCCACGCGGATCACGTTCTTGCTCACCGGCGTATGGTGGCTGGTGTTTGGGGTTCCCCTGGTGCGAAACGTCAAACAGGTCTACGGAGTCCAACCGGAGGCCCATCCGATTCGGGAGAGCTTTCTCAGACTGGGCCGCACCGTGAAGCATATCCGTCGCTACAAGCCGGTGTTCATATTCCTTATTGCCTATTTCTTTTACATCGACGGGGTGGACACGATTATTCGCATGGCCACTCCGATCGCGTTGGCTATGGGTATCGAATCCAACACTCTCCTCATTATCTTGCTCGCCATTCAAATCGTTGCGTTCCCGTGTGCCCTGCTGTACGGGCGGCTGGCGGCCCGGTTCGGCGCGTGGCGGATGCTATTTGTCGGTATTGGGGTGTATGTGGGGGTTGTGCTGGTTGCATTCCTTCTCCCCCGCATCGAAGACCCGGCAGCGCGGACGCGCGTATTCTGGGTGCTGAGCATGATGGTCGCCTCCAGCCAAGGGGGTATCCAGGCGCTCAGCCGCTCAGTGTATGGGAAGCTGATCCCCAAAAAGAACTCCGCTGAGTTCTTTGGCTTTTACAACATCTTTGGGAAGTTTGCGGCAATTATGGGTCCCTTTCTCGTGGCGTTTTTCACGCAGATCACGGGACACGAGCGCTTTGGAATCCTCAGCGTGTTGCTGCTCTTTGGAATCGGCGGAGCGATTCTCGCAATCGGCGGGGATCCCGAGCGCCACGTGATGGAGTAGTCGTGTCGGCGTTCGATACACCGATTCACCTCGCAGTCATGCTGATCGCCGCTTTTGGGAAAGGACGGTGGCGACCGCTCCCGTTATTGCTGGAACCGCTCCGGGAGATCTTCTTGCAGACAGCCCGGTGGAGAATCTGTACGTGGCCAACACCGCGATTCGGGACGTCACGCCACTCCTGCGGGGACGAGATCTCCGAATGATCCAGCTCAACGACATCGGCTCGACGAGTGGAAACCCCGTGAGCGGCGTGGAACAGCTGGCAGATCTTCCGTTCGTGGATAGAATTAGTCTATACAACACCCTACTTACCGATGAGGCACAAGTGCGCGCTACCTTCGATGCGCGGCCGGACATCTTCGTGGAGTACCCCGATGGAAGCACCAATCAACCGTAGCCGTGCGCTTCGAGCAGACGGTGTTCCGCCTCGTACGCGCCGAGACCCGTTCGCTCGATCCGACTCACCACCGGTAGTTCCAATGCCGTTTCCTGTTTTGTCATGACGGGGACGCCGTGGGGGACGTTGGTATGGCGGAGGCGCACGCCGTGCTCCGCCTGGTAGTGGCGTACAAACTCAAGGTGGTGCTCGTATCTCCTGTGTTGACGCTCATTGAGAACAGGAATACCCCCGCTCAGCGTCTCATCGATCACGGGAGCAAACCGCTCGTCAATCTCGACACCGATCGAATTGCGAGCCGATGCCAGCGCAGCGGCACCAGTGGTCCCCGTTCCCACAAAGGGATCCACCACGGTATCACCCTGCAGGCTATACATATTGATCAGTCGAAACGCCACCTCAAAGGGATAGGCGGCGCTCCGAACGCGGGGAGCGGTAGCATTGAGGCGCTGGCGGGTACCTTTCATCTCCCATAGATCTGAGAACCACTGATTCCGCTCCTCCCAGAAGAACGCACTCTTCCGTCGGCGATCGCGCTCATCCGGACCAAACCGCCGTTTGCCGCCTTTGCGGAATACCAGGATGTACTCATGCTCCAGCGTCACATACGCCCCGGAGGGGAGCATTCCCGATCCCATGAACTTGTTGGGCGCGTTGGTCTGCTTTCGCCAGAGAATCGCGGGAAGCGCGTGCATACCGAGGTGTTCCATGGCACGGGTGATGCGGGAGTGGTTGGAATACAGCCGGAAATCGCCTCCGATCGTGCGGACCGCATCACCAACGTTGATGCAGGCGAACCCTCCGGGGCGCAACATGCGCACGCACTCACTCCAGACCTCGTCCAATATCCCATGCATTGAGTCAAACGCGCCCGCGCCGTCGTGCGCCTCCAGGCTCAACTCAATTGCAGGGTGTTGCCCTCCAAAGACCGCATCCCACATTTCAACCAGCGGATAGGGAGGCGAGGTGACGATGAGCTCCACCGACTGATCAGGAACAGCCGGAAGCGATGTGGCTGACTCGAAGATAACGCGGTGCGTCGTCACCATGTGGGAGACTGTACCACTCCTATTCCCGCGGAGTACACGCCGGACGAAATCGACTCCCGGCGATTACCGGGAGCCACTCCGGTCCGGTGGCGAGGAAGTGGTGGCAGACACCCGCGGCGCACTTGCCACCAGCAGCGATTCGTTGAGGATGATAAACAACCCAAGCGCGATCAGAAGGGCCCACGGGACAACCTCGAGACTGATTGCTTCCACCGCCGCTCCCACGGCGGCCACGATGGACACCGCCCCGATGTTTGCCGCGGCAATTTGAAATCCAATAAGGTGATGCGCCCGGTGAGCACCAATCCGGCGCGGTGTTTCCCCAATGAGCACGGGGAAGATGGGTGCCAGGGAAAAGCCCAACAGCGCCAGTCCAATGGGAGCAACCGCGGGAACGGGCATGGGGAGCAGGAGGATGATCCCTACCCCGCATCCGGCAAGCGCGCCCCGCAGAATGAGCGGCGCGGAAACCCGTTCCGAGACCCACCCAAACACGATGCGTCCCACCGTGAGTGCCGCCCAGTAGACACTCACCCACATACCCGCCCGCGCCGCGCTCATCCCGCGCTCAATGGTGAACAGGCTAAACGCCCACTGCCCCGCGACCACCTCGAGACCGGTGTACAAGAAAAAGATAGCGACCGATCCGGTGCCGATCGCGCGCAGACGGGCAGTTGAATAGATGTCTGCGTCGGGAACGGGCGTCGGGGAAATGTCGCCGGAAGCGTCCGGGGCGCCCGGAACGTCCCGGTTCCAGGCGCGTCGGGTTACTACAAACAGTACCAGGATTGTGGCGGAGACCGCCGCCACAACGCCGTACCCACCGCGCCAGCCGGGTCCGGAAATGATCATAGGCGTCATGACGGCGGGACCCACGGCGGCTCCAATCCCGTAGAACGCGTGCAACCAGTTGAGATCTCGAGGCCGAAAAAAGGCGGCACCGTACGCGTTGAGCCCGCCGTCCAGTAGCCCCGAGCCTCCTCCAAGAAACACAGTGGCGATAATCGCCGCGGTAACCCCCGGCGCGCTCGCAAGGATCAGACCGCCCAGAGCCAGACTGGCGGCGGAGCCGATCATCACCACGGCGTACCCCAGCCACATCACCAGCGATCCAATGAGAGCAGTGGTCAGCACGTATCCGCTGGTAAATCCCGCCATCAATATACCAAGACTCCCCAGTGGAATATGAAACTCGGCACTCATTGATGGCCACGCCACACCCAGCATTCCGTCCGGAAGACCCAAGGCAATAAACGATAGAAACGCTACAACAAGCAGGATGTGTGTTTTCATAGGGCGTGACGGGAGCTTACCCTTAACACGGCATGTTACGGAACACGGCGTCTCCGGCGCCCGCCGCGCCACGTCCCGGTTACGCCTCCGTTGTCACCGTGATCGCACAGCCCCCGCCCTCGCGGGAATCTATGAGCAGCCGGCTTCCCACTTGGCGCGCGAGAGACGACATGAGTTCGAACCCCAGGCTCCCGGAGGCGTCCGGATCGCCGATCATCCCGACGCCGTCGTCCGTGACGGTCAGCCCCACACCGGCGCGCTCAGACCACACGCGAACGGTGATCTTACCGGGCTCTTCCAGAGGATGGGCGTGCTTCAGGGCGTTGGTCACCGCCTCGTTCAGGAGCAGCCCCAAGGGAACTGCATAGGTCACATCAACCGACACCGCGTCGGTTACCACGGCAAGGGTCGTATTCGGCCGATAGTACGCCTGCTGGAGCCGCGCCGTAATGCTCCGAACAAACGCCGAGAAATCGACCCGGGAGAAGTCCTGCGCTTGATACATCATGTCATGGATCATGGCCATCACCATGATTCGATCCCGGGTCTTCTCGATGGCGGGCACGGAGGCGTCGGTGCTACTGACATGGGTAATCTGAAGATTGACGAGACCACTGAGAACGGCCAGGTTATTCCGCACCCGGTGGTGAATTTCCTGAAGCAGCACCTGTTTCTCCTCCAACGACGCCTCAATCTCCGCCTTCGCCCGTTTCCGCTCACTAATATCGTGCGAGAAGGTGAGCGTAAAAGACTCGCCCTGGTACGAAATGGGAGATACGGTAATCTCTACGGGGAATTGGGACCCATCTTTGCGACGGTGGACCGTCTCAATCGTCCGAGGACCGGTTTCCCACACCTGTTGACGATGCTCTTGCCAGTACGGTGCGGAAAACGTGGGATCTATGTCATACACGGTCATGGTGAGCAGCTCGTCCTTGGTATACCCCATAGACCGGCACGCTTGCTCGTTAGCGTATCGGATTCGCCCGTCCGGTTCGTCAGCGCGGTATATCGCCACAGCGGAATGCTCCATGGAATAGGTTGCCAGATACAACTCCCGAAGCATGTCTCGCTGACGCTGGTGGCTGACAAAAATCCGGAGCACCACCAGAAGCGCCACAGGATACAGCAGCAGTATCACCACCCCAAACCGTCGCACAACGATCAGCCCGAGGTCGCGCGGCAACAACAGTTGCACCGCCAGCATCAGTCCGTGCACCGCGATTCCCAGCCCCAAGATCCACGGCGTCCGTTCCCACCGGGCGTCCCGTTGCCGAAGATAGTAGACTACCGTCCCCAAGGCGGCGGCCTCAACGATGACCAGTGCCCCAGGGAACGCACCAACACCACCGAGGAATATCCGATACGCGACAGCGATTGTTGCAGCGATCCCGGCGGTTATCGGACCCCCGACATACCCCGCCGCAGCCAAGACGATAGACCGTCCGTCGTATACAACCCCCGGGACGAAGTTCATCGGAATCATCATGCCGATGACGGCGATTACCCCAAAGAGCAGACCATGCAACACCGCCGTGGAACGGGTACCGATCGGTCCCCGCGTCGACACAAGGTCGTATACAACAGTGAGTGCCAAGAGAAGCGCTACGTTCTCGATGAGGTCAATCACGAGCATTGCTCTAAATTGTCGTAGGGCGGACATCCGCAGTCAAATGGCTCCACGCGTTCTGCCCGGTGAGCGATCCGCCGCCCGGTACCGCGTGATTGACACGACACGCTGTATTTGGCAATTTATGCAACAATGGATATGACGGAATCCGATCGCCTTCGCGCCGAAGCGCGCGCCAACGTGCTCAAAGCGCTGGCACATCCCACTCGGATCTACATCGTTGATCTCATCGAACGGGAAGGGCCGCACTGCGTCCACGACTTGACCCAACGGGTTGGCGTGGACACCTCCACGGTATCCCGGCATCTGTCGATCCTCAAAAACGCCGGCGTGCTGAAAGATCGCAAACAGGGCACCACCGTGTTCTATTCCCTGGCGTGTGGCTGCATCGCTGATTTTATGGCGGGTCTTGAAGGGGTGCTTCGGTCTAAACACCAACAGGATCAGAAAGCGTTTGCGGCGGTCACGGAAGCGCCCGGCACTCCGGCGGGACAGCGCGCCTCACGGTAGGTACTCGATGTAGCCGGGGGCATATGAGCGCATCCCCACCCGAAAACGCCTCATTGGTCTGGCGGGCTCCCAACCTGGTTACGCCCCAGCTGTTTTGCCTCGTACATGCGCGTATCCGCGGTACGAATCACCGCATCGATATCATCACCATGGTGATATCCGGCCACGCCGGCGCTAATGGTGCAACGTATGGCGTGGCCGTCACAGATCGTTTCGTGCTGCTCTACAGCGGCTCTCACCTTTTCAGCTACTCCGCGGGCTGCGGACTGCTCAGTATGGGGGAGCAGGATAAGAAACTCTTCTCCACCCCATCGACCGCACACATCTTCCGATCTGATCGTCTCCACCGTTGTGCGCGCTACCTGCTTGAGAACGGCGTCACCCGCCTTGTGACCAAAGGTATCGTTCACCTCCTTAAAGCGATCGATATCGCACAGAATGACGGAAAAGGTGTACCCGTGGCGGGCGGCGCTGTGGACCTCGCGATTGAGACGATCTACCATGTCTCGCCGGTTTGAGAGTCCGGTGAGGGTATCGTGATGCGCCGCCTCATTGAGGAGTTCATTGCGTTCCAGCAGCGTCTGTTGGTACCCGTCACTGATTCTGGCCACTCGGTCCAGTTGTCGCAGGAGATGCTTGTATTCATCGTGCAGCTGAGCGAAATGTGGGCGGAGTTCGTTTTCCTGAAAACGACGATCACTGAGAATCTCTTCACTCCACCGCACAACGGAATCGATCGTGCTTGGCTCGCGCATATCGTCACCACTCCCGAGCTACAAGAGAAAACGGCATGTCGAAATCCTCTTTCAACTCTTCAATTGTGTCGATCTCGCGGTCGTTGTCTTCATCATAGAACCATTCTACGGTGATACGCCTTCCGGCGCCATGCGCGGCCTCGAGCTGATCGAGCATATCGATCATGTACTTGGTACTACTGGTATTCATATAGGTCAGATCTACCCGAAACGTAACCTCGGTGGTCGTTTCGGAGAGAAACTCGCCGACCCACCTCAGCAGAGGATCAAAAAACTGGTGCGAATCTTCCGGATACGAGTCTCCGCCAATCGCCAACACACCGGTCTGGGCATCGAAGTCGACGGAGGGCGTTGATTTACTTTTTTCTATATGTAGCGGTTGCATCATTTCCTCAGATCGTTACCGTGATAGTGAAAAAATCGTGAGCGCCCACGGAATCCAGGATCGAATACTCGATTGGATCGGTTGCCGTGCGGGCCATCGTGATAAACCCAAGTCCTGCCCCGGCGCCCGCTTCCAGTGGTTGCCGCAGACGCGTCTTGTACATCGTCTTCAAGGTGTCCGCATCGGCGGCAATGATTTTGTCCAGGCGTGATCGAAGGGCCGGTCCATCTTCCGACAGAATCATATTGCCCGAACTCACCAGGTAACGGTCGGCGTCACGGGCAATCGCCAAAGTCCCGATTCCATCCAGCCGTGCCGCGGTATAATTTTTGAGGTTCTGCGCCTGCTCCACAAACACCGAGAACACATCCGTCACACGATTTCGCGGCGTCTCACTGCTCTGGAGGTGTTTTTTCACCGCCTCCCCAAGCTGCTCAATCACGCTATGTGAGAACGGCCCGTTAAAACAAATCATTACGCCCTGTTCTTCAAAGGTGGTACGCAACGAATATAGATCGAAAGGTTTCATCCGGTGATTCCCTCCTGAAACGTCCATGTGATTGCCAGAACATCGTCCCGCTGGGGAGTCCGGCCCCGATACCCATCAAACTCTTCCTCCCAATCGCGGTGCGCGGCGGTACCAAAGTTGCGGACAAAAGAGTAGAGTCGGCCGGTACCGTACGAGCGCCCGTGGTCCCCGCCACCCTGGTCCACGAACCCATCGGTGACAAGAAAGAACCGTCGCCCCGGGACGGGCACCGGTTCCGTGGCGAAGTGGGTGGGGGTGGTCCGGTGCTCACTTTGAATCGCTCTCGCCCGTCCCCGAATCGTGGTTATCTCGCCGGTAGGCTCTCGCACATACAGGGGCATTCCCGCACCGGCAAACGCCATGGTGGAAGAACCGATTAACCAGGAGCACAGGCCGATATCGAACCCACTCCGCGAGGAAAGCGTCGCCGTCAGCATCGTTTCCGCCTCCTGCAAGATCACGTGGGGTTCGGTCGGATCACACGCCCCCACTGCGTGGTCCAAGATGGAGTGTACCGCCATCGTCATCAGCGCCCCGGACACGCCGTGCCCTTCGCAGTCGACAGCGGCCAGTACCATCCCCGTGTTTCCGGTGGAATCGGATACCTCGCGCAGGTAGATCATATCTCCACCAACCGAGTCTCGCTGACGGAAGAATACGGAACTTCCCGGCAACCGGCGCTGCACCGTGGCCCTCGACGGCATGATCCCTTCCTGCAGGACCTGCGCATAGTTGATGCTTTCGGTCATACGCCTGTTCGCCGTGGTGAGCTCTTCGGTTCTTTCAGCAACCATCTGCTCGAGATTTCCCGTATAGCGGCGAATCTCCTCGATCATCCTCTGAAAGGAGGCTGCCAGCACGCCGATCTCACCGGCGCCGGTGACGGAAACGTTCGAGTCATAGGCTCCACCGGCAATGCGCGTGGCGGAGGACGTGAGAGAGGCAAGCGGTCGAAGGACGATCCGATCCACGAAGAACGTTGTTCCCGCCAGCACGAGCACCAAGGCACTGAAGACCAGCAAGAACAACGGAGTAAAATCCTGCAACGAGAGAAACTCCGAGGTGTCCACGGTAGCCAGTACCAGCGCGTCCAGGCCATACACCGGAGCAGCCGCGGCGAGGCCGGACGTATCGCCGATGCGGACCTGGGCAACGGCGACATCTTCGGTTTCCATCCGAGAGAAGAGCTCCCGCACCGCCCGCCGATCTCCGTCGTCGGAGACGAGATCGAAGACGGTTACCTTGTCCGCATCATCCCGGGCACGGGCGTTGTGCTCCATAATCTCCACATCTCTGTGCGCCAGAACGATGCCGCTCGGGTCTACCAGAATGGCGCTGGTACCATCGTGTTCCACAGAGACGAGGCGGGATACCATCTCCGTTACTTCGAACCCCGTCCCCACCACCGCCTGCGGATCATCGCCCCCGGAGAGCGCATTGATCCACACTCGACTGCTGTCGATAGTTGGGTTGTAGTCGAGATTGAAACTAACGGTATCCCCGGCGGCCACCGTCTCGAAGAACCAGTCATCTTCCGGACGCCCCGCTACCATGTCTGACTCGGAGAGCGTTCCGTCGGAGCTCCAGCTGTAGTATCGCAGGGAGTCACGGATTCCCACAAAAACATTCCGGTCGGCAAAGGCGCGACCGTAATTCTCGATCTCTCGTACGGCGCGGGTACGAAGCTCCGCGTCGTGTTCCCGCTCGATCCATCGAACCACGGCGGGGGAGCGCGCCAAATTTCGTGCCAGCGTCGCTTCCCGGTCGAGGATTCGGGCGATGTGCGCCTGGGACGACGCCACACGGGCCCGGGCATATCGGGTGCCGATTTCCTCAGTAATTCGCCCCACTTCCAGGAAGAGCCACGTAGCCGACACACCGGCAAACACGACAAAAAACGTGACGACGATGAGAAGGAAGCGGGTTGTTAGTGATTGCACGGCGGGAACTGTAACCGATTTGGTAAACTTTTGCCATTCCTCGCCGGTTTACGCGTATTCATCGATGGAAGTGCCCCGCGAGGAATCGTCATCACGAATTTCCCGCTCTCGCGACTGGTCCTCCCGGACCCGCTCCGAGTCGCGATCCCGCTCCCGATCAGCTTCAGCCGCGCGGTCAGGCTCTCGCCGCTCTCGGGCAGAGTCCACTGAGTCTATCGGTCGGAAAGGATCCAAGAAATCGATATTCATGTCCGTATCCTCCGTATTGTTAAATTTAGTACCCTTTGCCGGCCCCGTCAAATCGGTCCCCGTATCCTCTGCTTCCGAGTATCGCTCGCAGCGCATCCAACAAAAAAGGCCGGACCCTGCATGGGCCCGGCCGGATGCTCCCGACTGGGAGCGTGAATACGGATGCGGTTAGTCTATCGTACCAATCTCAACTGAACCGGTTACCTCGGAATCGTCACTGATCGAGGCGCTCTCCTGCAATTCTTCGGTTGCAAAGTACAGGTCACCGTCAATGGTTGCGCCGCCGCTCAACTCGAATCCCTCTTCTTCCACGTACACATCACCGGCGACGGTACCGGATTGAATGAGCGTGTTCATGTGGTGCACGACAAGGCGGGGCACCGTTAAGGTGAAACGGTCGGTTACGTTGCGGTCGGAATCCTGGGTATACAGGGCGAGCTTCCGCCGGGGAGCGTCGGCGCCCTCTTCTTCATATACCGCGCCAAAGACAGTGACGTCCTCGTCCACCGTGACATCATCCTCGAAGAGTACGATCCACGAACCATCAGGCCCAACCGCTTCCTGCAAGTTGTCGGCGTCCGTCGCGGTCATCTCGGTGGGCCGGGACACGGCGTCGGCCACGGTACCGGTGCGGATCTCACCGATTATGGTGGAGTCGTCACTGATAGAGGCGCTGTCTTCGAGCGCTTCGTCGGCAAAATACACGTTGCCGTTAATTGTGGCGCCGCCACTCAGCTCAAAGCCCTCAGCGTCCACGTAGACATCACCGGCAACTTCACCGGACTGGATCAGCGTGTTTTCATGTTCCACGACCAAGCGGGGTACCGTCAACGTATAGCGGTCGGTGACGTTGCGGTCCGAGTCCTGCGCATACAGCGCAAGCTTCCGCCGCGGGGCGTCATCGCCCTCTTCCTGGTAGACTTCGCCGGAGACGGTGATCTCTTCACTCAGCGTGGTGTCATCGGTCCAGATCACAATCCAGGCGCCGTCGGGGCCGAGTGCTTCCTGGAGGTCATCATCCACAGCGCTCATTTGAGTGGGGCGACTGGTGGCGTCCTCCGAGCCACTGGTTTCGGCCCCCTCGGACGATGCGGATTCGGCGGCGTCATCGCTTCCACCACATCCGATTAGGAACACCGTAAGTACAACGGCTAATGTCGTAAGCAAGAATTTCTGTGTGCGTTTCATATTGACTCCTTTAACGCGGAAATCTGTTGTGATTGTAACGACTTATTTTCTCCGCGTTAAGGGTAAAATAACAGAAATCTCATAATAATAACAGGCGGGGACGGTAACTTCCCGTTACCGCCCCTCTTTTCGTCACACGCCGGCGGCCATCATATCGTGTAAGCTGCCCCCGTTATGGACGTTGGTGTAGCCGAGTTGCTCCAGTACGCGCAGGCCGTAGGCGGAACGCGCCCCGGAGGCACAATACAGGATAATCTCCCGGTCGGTGGTGGCCAGCTCCTGAACGCGCGGCCCAATCTCGTCGAGAGAGATGTTCACCGCTCCAGGATACGCGCCCATGCCAAACTCCATGGGGGTGCGCACATCAATAACCAACGGGCCATCGGCGGCGGCGGCGGCTTCGCCGGTTTCTCCCGCGTCGTGCGCGTCTGCCGCCGGCGTCCCGCGCTCGAGGTCTTCCACCGACTTGCGCTGTACCGGCTGGAGCCCCACCTGAATCCGGGAGAACCCGATCGCTCGGGCGTAGCGTTCCAGGGAGATATAGCCACCACTTACGTTAAACACCGACTCAAAGCCCGCTCCCTTGAGCATGCGGAGTACCACATGCCCCTTCTGTCCATCTTCACTGATCAGCAGGATCGTCTGATCCCGGGGTATCTGATCTAGGTTATCCCGCAGCATGTTCTGGCTCAGATTGTTGCTCCCCATGAGGTTTGCCTGGCGGTAGCTAATCGGGTCACGCAGGTCGATTACGATGGGTCCGTGCTCTACGGCAAACGTCTCAACATCTTTGGCAAGAATTGAGGGACTAAACCCGCTGCGCTGGTTATTCGCGGTAAACGCCGCCATATTCACGGGGCCATTGGGACTGTTAAACGGCGGCGCATAGGCCAAATCCAATTCTTCCAGATCACTCAGGGTGAGGTTTCCGGTGATCGCTGTGGCCATCACGTCCAACCGTTTATCGATGCCGACCCGACCCGCCGCTTGGGCTCCGATGACGCGGCCGGATTCTCGCTCATAGATCACCATGAGGCTCACCTTCTCGGAACCGGGGTAATAGGCGGTGTGACTGGCCTTGTGAACCACAACGGCGTCCGCATCGATCCCGGCCTCGCGCGCCGATTTTAGGTTCAGACCGGTAGAACCGGCGGTGGCGCCGAAGAGCTTCACGATCGAGGTGCCCAGGGCCCCGTTGTACACTCGGTTACCACCAACCGCGTTTTCTCCCGCCAGACGACCCTGTCGATTTGCGGGACCCGCCAGTGGTATGCGCACGGTTCTATCCAAGATCGTGTGGTTAATCTCCACCATGTCGCCGGCGGCAAAGATATTCGGGTCGCTGGTCTGTAACGCCGCGTTCACCTGGAGTCCACCGGCGGGACCCATTTCAAGCCCGGCATCCTTGGCCAACGCCAACGTAGGGCGGACCCCCACGGAAAGTAATACGAAATCCGCCTCCACGGCGGCTCCATCGCTGAGCTGCACTCGATCGTCCTCTATGGCGGTCAACGAAACCCCCAAATGCAGGTCAACACCGTAGTCCTGCAGCTCTTTGGTGAGGAATCCGGCAAACTCAGGTTCCAGGTTGGGCATTACCTGGGGCGCCATTTCCACCAGCCGCACAGTGATGCCGCGCTTGGCCAGCGCTTCCACCATCTCCAGACCAATAAACCCACCCCCCACGACGACCGCGGATTTCGGCTGTCGGTCGTTGAGCGCCGCATCGATACGATCCATATCGTCCAGCGTCCACAATTGGTATACGTGATCTCTTTCTACACCGGGAATCGGTGGAACCAGCGGCTTACCCCCCTGAGCGAGGATGAGCGAATCATACCCAAACACCCGTTCTTCACCGGTGCGGGTGTTTCGCGTCCGGACTTCTTTGGCATCCCGGTCAAGCTCCCGAGCTTCGGTATTGGTGTGTACATCGATCTGATATTGATCCCGGAACGTCTCAGGACTTGCAAGGATCAATGATGAGCGGTATTCAATATCGCCCCCCAAATAATACGGCAGGCCGCAATTGGCAAACGACACATCCGCTCCAGCCTCGAGAATAGTAATTTCAGCGTCACCGTCGAGACGGCGCGCCCGCGCCGCGGCGGTGGCCCCGGCAGCCACGCCTCCGATGATAAGTATTCGTTTCATATCGTTCTCCTGTTATGTATAATAAGTTATATATAAAGATTTACAGGTATTTTGTCAAGGAGGAATTTGTGCCGGTAGGCAATCTCCGCTACACTATTACAAGAGTGGCCAGACATGCTGGATAGAACACATCCAAACACGTTAGTCGCGCGTCTCGAGCAGCTCCATGAGTTCCACTTCGAGCTCGCTTCGGCGCCCTCCGTCGACGAGATGTGTCGGACGTTGGTGGACCACGGCCGGCAATACGTGGGCGTCGATCGGATGGGCCTCTGGTTTATCGATGAAACCGATCCCGGCTGGTTTCGGGGAAGTTTTGGTATCGATGAGTCTGGAAACGTTCGGGACGAACGCGACGCGCGCATCCGACAGAACCCGCACATCTACGATGAACAGTTTTTCCAACGGCGGGTGGCGTACCGGCGCCTCACCAATTCTGCAAATTACAACAACCACCAAAAAGTGGTAGGAACCGGCGATCTAGTGGTGGCCCCTATGTGGAACGGCACGGAATCGATCGGCGCACTATCGGCGGATAATCTCCTGACCGGCCGCTCCATTACCGACGCGGACTGCCAACTTGTGGCGCTGGTCGCCCGCATGGCCGGCCACCTGGTAACGATCAAGCGCACCGAGGAACAGTTGCAGCGCCTCGCGGCGGAAGACGGCCTCACGGGCTTGTTTAATCGCAGTACGGGAATCCGCCTGTTGGAACGGCAAGTCGCCACAGCCGCGCGCGGGCAGCGGGATCTGGCGGTGGTTTTTATCGATTTGGACGGCCTCAAAGAGGTGAACGACACGGCTGGTCATGCCGAGGGAGATCGCTTTCTGCTGGAGATCGTCCGGCTCATTCAGGATATCAGTCGCGCGTCTGATGAGGTATGTCGCATGGGTGGGGATGAGTTTATGATGATTCTTCCCGACACGACGGAGGATGACGCGCACCAACTGATGCAGCGCCTTACGGAGGCCACCTATCACTCATCCGTCCTGTCGGAGGTGCGGCGGGGACCCTGGCTGAGCTACGGAATTGCCGATCTCGCCGAGGTAGCGTCCGCGGAGGAGCCCTCCGCTACCTCGGCGTCCGTCCCGGCTGCCGGCGACGGTATCGACGAGAAGACAGTGGCGCAGAATCTCATTCAGGTTGCCGACGCGCGAATGTACGAGGATAAGCGCCGCCACTATCACAGCCGTCACGATTTCGGCACTCCCCGCCAAGACTGAGCACACTATTCACACCGCCGGGACAGATACCCCA
>JBMCMH010000058.1:0-16074 GCA_048614515.1 Alkalispirochaeta sp.
TACATACGCACTCGAGAGTTCTGCTGCTTCTGGTAACAGGTTTGTGTATACAGCCTGAGGATTCATTACCGCATCTGAACCAGTGCTTGCGAGATGCGCAGCGAATAGTCCCCAATATGTTCGATGTGGCGCAACAGATCGAGGTAGAACAATTCCGTCTTCACCGAGGAGCCGGTGCGGAGTCGCTTCTGAGTGGCCTTCTTGTAGCGCTTTTGGTACGCGTTAATGCGCTCTTCCATCTCCTGAGCGTGGCGGTATTCCTCTGGACTCAGGTTTTTTTGGAGGTGGTGCGCGTTAAACGAGAGAAAATCAACCACCATCGCGGTGTACGGACGAATCTCTTCCATCAAGGAGGGGTCTAGTTCGATTTTCTTGTCGATTCGCCGCTCTGCCAGAAGGATCAACTTATTGCTGGTATCGGCAATACTCTCTAATTGCGCTGCAACCTGAACCATGCTGTTGAGATTACCGGCGGTGTGTTCGCTGATCTGTTCGCGGGAGCATTCCACCAAAAATCCCGTAATCTCCTCATGCATTCGTTCCACCAGCACCAGAAGATCCGCATGTTCCTGGCGGCGACTGCGCGTCTCTTTTGATGGACGTTCAAATAGCTCGACAAAGTACTCGAACAGCGCCTGCACGTGCTCCGCCATCCGACTCAACTCGCTTCGAGCGGTGATAAGGTTCAGTTCAACCGCGTCCTGAAACCCTCCACGTACATACGTGAGGTGGTACGCTTCAGCGTCGTCCCGGATATCGTCGGCTACCATGCGGTGAACGAGACGTTCGAAGAGGGGAACGAATCCAATGAAAATCAGCGTGTTCGTAACATTGAATACAGTATGAAACATAGCCAGGTGCCCGGCGATCTCGTTGGGGTCCGCGATGGATCCGGGGACGATCACGTCAATCAGCCGTAGCATGGGAGCAAACACCACTGCCATCCATGCGACGCCCAAAAGATTGAACATGAGATGGGCGCGGGCGGCGCGTTTTGCGTTGGCACCGGCGTTAATGGAGGCCATGTACGCGGTGACGGTGGTGCCGATGTTCTCGCCGAGGATAATCGCCGCCGCCGTGGGATAGTCGATCCAGCCGGAGAACGTCATCGTCAGGGTGATCGCCATCGCCGCGCTGGAGGATTGGACCGCTACGGTCAAAATGCTTCCCACCATGATAAACAGCAGAAAGGAGAGGAATCCCAAGTCGGTATATCGGGCGAGGAAACTTAGAACTTCTGGATTGTTGCGAATGTCCGGCACCGCGTCCTTGAGTAGACTGAGACCGAGAAAGAGGAGTCCGAATCCGATAATTGCATGAGCCACATCGTCGCGATCAATCGACTTAATCAGGAGAATGATTGTGCCCAGGGCGATCGCCGGGAGCGCGGCAGCACCGATATCAAATTGGAAACCCAACAGCGCCACAATCCAGGCGGTCACCGTGGTACCGATATTTGCGCCCATAATCACCCCAATAGCTTGGCGTAGGGTGAGCAACGAGGCGTCTACGAACCCCACCACCATGGTGGTCGTGGCGGACGACGACTGGACGACACTGGTTACCAGAAACCCCGAGGCGACGCCGGAGAAGCGATTAGAGGTCATGTACCCCAGGATGTTCTGGAGCCGAGAGCCGGCGGACTGTTGGAGACCGTCGCTCATCATGCGCATCCCAAAGAGGAATACGCCTAAACTTCCGATGATCGTCAGGACGTGCAGGATAATACTCACTGGGAACCTCCAGGAATCTTCAAGGTGAACGTGCTTCCAATGCCGACCGCGCTGTCAATTTCGACCTCGCCACCGTGGACGCGGGCCACGTGCTGAACGAGCGACAACCCAAGGCCGGTTCCGCCGCGGTCTCGGCTGCGAGAGCGATCTCCACGATAAAACCGTTCGAACACGCGGGGGATATCAGCTGCCGGAATGCCAATCCCCGTATCTGTGACGGTGATGTACAGGATTTGCGACTGGATGTACGCTTCCACGCAAACCGAGCCGCCGGCGGGGGTGTAGGCGAGCGCATTATTAACCAGGTTGCGGACGGCTAACTCCATCAGGGACCGGTCAATCGGCCATGTGACATCATCATCGCAGGCAGCCGTGATCGAGGCGTGAGGATCCGGCCGTAGCTGCTCTTCGGTGCGGATGATCGCGGACAGCATTGGACATATCGCCGTGGGAGTGGTGGTTGCCGCCGAGTCCGACTGTTCGATGCGGGCGAGGTTGAGCAAGTCTTCCACAATGGCGGACATACGTTGAGCATGGGAGCGAATCATCTGTTCAAATTGACGACGATCGTCGTCATGAGCGCTATCAATATCAGAAAGCGTCTCTACCGCCCCTTGGATCATGGTAAGCGGCGTCTTAAGCTCGTGGGAGACGTTGGCCACAAAATCGCGACGGACGCGCTCCCGCTCGTATTCGGGAGTCACGTCACGGATAAGTACAAACGCATTTCCGCTGAGCATTCCCCTCTCCGAGGGAATCCGCACGCCCCATACTTGGAGGTGGCGCTCGGTACTCCCGTGCACGACGACCCGCGTTTCCTCGCTGACGCGTTCGTCCACAATTGCCCTAACAAACTGATCCAGCTGTGAGTTGCGAAACACTTCGAGTACCGTTCGACCGAGACACGCCTCCGGTTTTGCCGCCGCAAGGACAGTAGCTGCATCATTCACGCGAAGGATGCGGGTGGCGTCGTCCAAAACTAACAGGGGTTCGCGGATCATATTGAGTACCTCCTCCGTCTCCCGTCGCTGGTCGTCGAGTTCTTTGAGTCGACGGGTGAGCTCCCGGGTGAGGGTCTCGAAGGCACGAGCCACCTGTGATATCTCCCGTGGGCCACCAGCGGTAGAGAGTTGAGGAAACTCGCGCAGAGCGGCAGGATTGGAGGCAAGGGCATTTGCCGCAGTATGCAGTCGTTTGAGTGGACGACGGATCAACTCGGATACGACTCCGGTGATTACGAGCGCCGCCAGGATGAGAATGATACCGGCTATTCCCAGTCGTACCCGAAGCTCTTGGGTTATGGCCGACAGTGCCCGCACCGTAAGCGAGGCGCGGACCACCCCCTCCACCGCCTCCGTGTTCGGATCGCGTACCGGCACTGCAGCATATACTAAATGCCGGTTCACTGTGCTGCTGTAGCGTCGAATCACTCCCAGTTCGCCGCCGAGGGCGACGCGGATCTCAGGACGCACCGCATGATTCTCCATACCCGCCGGGTCGGCGTGGGAATCGCCCAAGACCGTCCCGTCTGGGGCGATTATGGTGATACGCGTGCCGCTGGTCCCCGCACCGCGCCGAGCGAACTCCTGCGCCACCTCCCGCTCATGAAGTGCCTCCGGGGGCAGAAGATTTCGCACGGTGTGGGCCACCGTTTCAACGTTGGCGCGGTAGGTAGCGTCGGCGGTGTTCCTGACGACACCGTCACCAATGGCGACAGCGATCGCCACGGCGGCCAGCATTGCGAGAGGGTAGGTAAGATGAAAGAAGATGAGTCGCGGCCCACCGCCACTATAAGGCACTACGTGTACTCCTGCCGATATCCGAAATCTAACGGAAATCTAACAGAAAACTAACAAATGGCGATAGAGGAGCCGAGCGATTACCGGTAAACACGGGAGTACGAAGGGCTGTGTCGAGAACCGTGTTGCAAATCGAGAGAAAAACCCCGACCCAATAACGAATTAGGTGCTCACCGCTCTGCTCATCGTACACGCCGCACCGATCTTCCGTATCCGTCAAGACATAGACACATTCATGCAACACGCTTCTATATACGTCCCAGGCGCCACAATTCGCCGGGCGCCTGATGTCAGCCGGATACCCCCGGTAGCCCCGATAGGGCCATGGCGATTTCACTCTCGGGATACTCATAGGCGTGCAGCTTGCCCGCCATGAAATCCAAGTAGCTCTGCATATCAAAATGTCCGTGACCGCACAGGTTAAAAAGGATCGTTCTCGACGTGCCTTCCTCTTTAGCGCGAAGCGCCTCCTGGATCGCCCCCACCACAGCGTGGTTGGCCTCCGGTGCCGGAATAATTCCTTCGGCCTTGGCAAACTGAATTCCCGCAGTAAACGTCTCAATCTGGTTGTAGTTGGTCGCCTCGATCGTGCCGGCGTTATGCAGGTGACTTACCAGGGGCGACATGCCGTGGTAGCGCAGGCCCCCGGCGTGAATCGACGGCGGAACAAACGTACTGCCTAGGGTGTGCATCTTCAGCAACGGGGTAAGGTGGGCGGTGTCGCCATAATCGTAGGCAAACGATCCCTTTGTAAGACTGGGGCATGCCGCCGGCTCCACTGCCACCACGCGGACGTCCTGCTCGCCTCGGAGCTTACGGCCGATAAACGGAAAGGATATCCCCGCGAAGTTGCTGCCGCCGCCGGTGGCCCCCACGATGACGTCGGGATAGTCGCCGGCCAGCTCCATCTGTTCAATCGCTTCCAACCCGATCACCGACTGGTGGAGCATGACGTGATTGAGGACGCTTCCCAAGGCGTAGTGCGTTCCCGGATCCTGAACCGCAGCCTCCACCGCCTCGGAGATGGCGATTCCCAGGCTCCCCGGGGAGGCCGGGTTGTCCTTGAGGATCGCCCGCCCGGCGGCGGTGGTGTCGCTGGGACTGGGGATGATCGACGCACCGAACGCTTCCATCATGCCGCGCCGGTACGGCTTCAGGTCGTAACTGACCTTCACCATATATACTTTCACATCTACGCCCATCAGGGCGCCTGCCATAGCGAGCGAGCTCCCCCATTGACCGGCGCCGGTCTCGGTGGTGAGGCGGGTAATTCCCTCCGCTTTGTTGTAGTAGACCTGGGGAACCGCAGTATTCGGCTTATGGGATCCGGTGGGGCTGACCCCTTCGTACTTGTAATAGATCTTTGCCGGCGTATCGAGCGCTTTTTCCAGCTGCCGCGCGCGAAACAGCGGCGTTGGCCGCCATTGCCGATAGGCATTGCGCACCTCTTCCGGGATCTCGATCTGCGCGTCTCGACTGACCTCCTGCATAATGAGGGCCATCGGAAACAGAGGAGCTAAGTCATCGGGACCAAGCGGCTCGTGGGTACCCGGGTGACGAGCGGGAGCCGCTCCCTCCGGCAGGTCCGACTGAATATTGTACCAGGCCTGTGGTATACGATCCTCGGAAAGCTGGAATTTTACCTGACTCATAGCACCTCCGTGAATAGTTATCTAATGGAAATGTATCAATATTCTGTCGGCCTCGCTACCGGGAGACCGCGTGTTTTTGCACGACAATGACGGTCCAGCTCGTACCGACGCCGGGAGCGGAGTCCCGATGCAGCGTTGCTCCCATTTGCTGTGCAAGCGTAGAGATGAGCGTCAATCCGAATCCGTGGTGTTCCGGGGAGTCTGCAGGAAATCCGACTCCATCGTCTGCTACCGTGAGGGTGAGGTCTCCGGTATCCAAGGTTATCGTGACGGTGATCGTCCCGGTGGTTTCCTTCCGGCGCTCGGGAAACGCGTGCTTAACCGCGTTCAAGATCAGTTCGCTGGTAATGAGTCCCAACGGAACCGCGATGTCCATGCCGCAGTGCGCATCCTCCGGGATGTTCCGGAGGATCTTGATCGACCCATAAGACGATACATATCCGGCCTCAATTCCCTGGGCGATATCATCCACGTACGACGTGAGCACCACATCTTCCGAAAGACCCGGCCGGAAGATGTTGTCATGCGCTGCGGCCAACGCCTGAATGTGGGTGCGGAGTTCATCAATGAGCCTGGTGGCACCGTGCTCCACATCCATCGAACGCAGATTGAGCAAGCTTGACACCAACTGTAGGTTGTTCTTGACACGGTGGTGAAGCTCCCGCAGCAGCATATACTGCAATTCATTGGCGTGCTGGAGGCTCTCATACAACCGCGCGTTGGAGAGTGCCACGGCAGCGTGGTTAGCCAGCGCCTGAGCCAATTCAATCTCGTCGGGATCAAACGGCGTGACGGTGGTTCGGTCCATCGTGATCATTCCGATAACCTGTCCTCGGTCGAGGAGGGGAAGACCCAGCCAGGCGCGAATATGTCCGGAACCAAATTGTGCTTCGGAGCTGAGAAAATGGGGGAAGTCCACTCGAATGTCGTCGAGGGCCAAGGGCGTTCTGCCGGTGATCACGTAGTGATTTGGAAAGCGTTCATCCAGCGGAAACTGAAGGCCCAAGACGGTGCTCTGGGGGGCAAACCCCGTGCACGACACGATTTCCAACTCATCTCCCCGGAGGATCTGGATCGAGCCGGAATTGAACGTGACCGCCGCCGAGAGGTTTTCGAACGTAGTGCGGTAGATCATCTGTGTATCGTGGATCGAACTGTCCAGTTCCACCGCGGAAGCCAGTACTGCCTGCAGGCGGCTGGCGAGTTTGGCCATCTGCGCTTCGGAGTCCTCGCAGCCGTCACGATATCGCGCAATGGAAGCGGGATCACTCACTAGCAGAGTAACTCGTCTTTCCGTCGGGCCGACCGGACACATGATGAGCTGAAGCGGTGAATCCGGAAGGGGGACCGTTACCGAGCGACCCTGGGCCAGCAGTTTACTAAGCTCGTGGATTTTCTCACCTGTGCTTCCGGAGTATTTGGTTAGGGCCGGTTCCAGAGAGTCACCGGGACGCAGACGCACCTGGGTGTGCCGCGCCAGGGTCTCAGTGAATCCCGGGTCGGCGGTGGTGATTCGTAACGAGGTGTCGGTTGTGGCGGTTGGAAGCACGCGATGTAACACTCTCGGTGCAGGATACGCGGGAACCGCGGATGTAGCAACCGAGCGATATCGTCTGGTACACTCGAACCAGGGAGCAGATACGATGGAACAACCCAAGAGCATCGCATGGAAAGATGAAACACTTCTTCTCCTCGACCAGACACAACTGCCGGGATCCGTGGTGGTTGAAGAACAGCACAGCGTGGAACAGGTGTGGGATTCGATTAAACAACTTAAGGTGCGGGGCGCTCCGGCGATCGGCGTCGCCGGGGCCTACGGGCTCGTGGTGGCGATGCGGGCGTTTCGCTCGGCGACCCGGGAACAGTTCCTGCAGGAATTGCGCCGGTCGGCGGACTACCTGGATAGCGCGCGGCCCACGGCGGTAAACCTCAGTTGGGCGCTGCGTCGGGTCGTGACGGCGGCGGAGTCTGCCGGTACAACGGATGGCGCGGACGGAGAAGCTCTTTTTGCCGTGGTGCGACGTACCGCCGAGGAGATCCACCGGGAGGATATCCAACTGTGCCGGCAGATCGGCGAAGTGGGAGTCCCTCTCATCCGCGATGGCATGGGAATTCTCACCCACTGCAACGCCGGACGGTTGGCAACCTCCGAATACGGCACCGCCACCGCTCCGATGTATCTGGCACACGAGCGGGGTGTGCGATTCTCGGTGTATTCGGATGAGAGCAGGCCACTGCTCCAAGGGTCGCGGCTCACCGCCTGGGAACTGCACCAGGCGGGAATCGAGGTCTATACGATTACAGACAATATGGCAGCGTACGTGATGGGGCAGGGGCTTATCGACATGGTCATCGTCGGTACCGATCGGGTCGCCGCCAACGGAGATGTGGCCAATAAGATCGGCACCATGGGTGTCGCGATTCTGGCGCGGCACTTCGGGATTCCCTTCTACGTGGCGAGTCCGTCGTCCACGATAGATCTCAATACCGCCACCGGCGCCGAAATCGTCATCGAGGAACGGGACGAAGCCGAGGTAACCCACTTTGGCCTCCGACGAACGGCTCCGGAGGGCATCAAGGTTCGGAACCCCGCCTTCGACGTGACTCCCAACGAACTGGTCACCGGCTTTATCACCGACCGCGGTCTGGTGGAGCCTCCGTTTCAGGAGAACCTGCGGCGCACGTTCGGGATCACCGACTAAGCGTCGCTCCCTTTTAGGCGACGTTCCGCCTCGAGTCCAGCCTCCCCGAGTCGATCGAGCTCTTCCGGCGAGAGTTTGATCGTAAGCGCCTGAGCGTTGGATCGGGCCTGGGAAACAGAGCTTGCCCCGGGGATCGCCACCACCTGCTCCCCGTGGCGTTGCGTGACCCACGCCAGGGCAATTTGCGCCGCCGTGGCGTCGTGCGTTTCCGCAGTCCGTTGAAGCTCTTCGATAAGTGGCCTGGTTGCCTCCAGTCCTTCCGGTTTAAATCGTTTGAGCCATTTTCGAGGGCCCTTGCGGGAGGAGATGTGTTCCGTACCGTGGAATTTCCCGGTGAGGACGCCTTGAGCAAGCGGCGAGTAGGCGATAATCGAGATACCCAGATCCTTCGCGGCGTCCATGACACCGTTGCGCTCGATTTCCCGGTCAATAAGGCTGTAGCGCATCTGGTTGGAGGCCAAGGGCAAACCCTCAAGCGTCAGGCGGGCGTGGGCGCGGCGCATGCGATCCGTGTTGAAGTTGCTGACCCCCACGGCGCGAATTCGTCCCTGGCGGATGAGCTCGCCCATACGGGCAACCTGCTCCTCCACGCGAGAAAAGCTAAACGGCTGGTGGATCTGGTGGAGGTCGATAGAAATGCCGTCCAGCGCCCGGAGGCGGTCGGGAAACGTCTTGTGGATAGACCCGGCGAAGCGGAACGCCGGAAACCACTTGTCGGCCAGTACATATTGGTCATGCTCCACGCCCAATGCGCGGATCGCGGCGGCAAGCGATTCTTCCGAGGCACCGTTGCCATACACCTCAGCGGTATCGAACCAGTTAATGCCGTGTTGCAGCGTCACCCGCACGATCTCCTGCACCGTCTCCTGCGGAATCGCCGCCCAATAGCCGCCGGCGAGCCCCCGACTCCGGGAGAATTGCCAACAGCCGAGGCCAATGGGAGTCACGCGAATCGATGATTTACCAAGGGAATACGTTTTTGACATGGGTAGTGCGTCCTCCACCGCGAAAGATATCCATTCGGTGGGTCCAGCGGCTATCGAATTATACTCTGCCGGAGAGTATGAACGGTGCAAGTGCCCGCCGGCGCTCCGGCTTTCACCGCGTACGTGATCCGGGACAGGCTCTCCTGGGGAACGAGTAGGTCCGTGGTTACGATCGCTCCGTCATCGACGAAGACTTCAAGTATGGAGTGGTCAAATACGATTTCCATCGTCCCGAAAGCGGCGGTGAGCGGTACCGTCTTATCGGTATCAATATGGGCGCTGAAGGAGCCCATGTCGCACGCACTCCGGTCGATGCGTAGCGTTGTTGGGGTCCGCTCTATCACCACCTCGCCGGCCCCGCCAAACTCCAGAACTACGCGAACAGTCGTCGCCTCCGTGGAGCGTGTGGCTACGCGATACGCGGCGGCGGCGTTGGTGATCCAGGAGACAACCGTGGAGGAGGGGACCGACGAGCACGCACCCCACCGAACGGCAAGATGCTCCCGCGAGCCGCGCTTCCCGCCTGGGGCGGCCGGGGCGTTTTGCCGGCGAGACCGGTCCGCGTCTGGCCTCAGTGTGTGCTCAAGAAGCTGAGAAAACTCCCGCACCGGCCGTTGACAAAGCTCCACGGCGCCGTGCGCGTCCCGTATCAGAGATAGCTCGCGGGGAAGCGTCATCGTTCCCGCCCAGCCGCGGGTGTGCGGACGATCGGAGTGGGCCCAATGAGACGCCCAGGCCAGCCAGATGCGGCGCTGCTTGGTCTCGCTCCAGCTCTGGGCCGCGTAGAAGTCGTGGCCGTGATCCACAGGACGGAAGTCCTCCTCGGCGGGATGGAATCGCCGTCCATCAAAGCTTCCGGTGATGTACTGCGCTCCGGCGAAGCGGTTTGACAATCCCCGTCCCACATGGACCACCAAGACCCATCGGGATCCGCCGCCGGGCAGCGGCAACTCAAAGAGGTCCGGGCACTCCCATTCGCCCTCGGCGTACCCCAGACCGTGACCGAAACTACTCTCGTATCTCCACCGCTCCAGATCGGGAGACGAGAAGAACTGTACGTGGTCTCCGGCGGCGAGCACGAGAAACCAGCCACCGGTATCGGGGTGCCGTCCCACCTTGGGATCTCGAAAATCTTCAATCCCCGGATTTGGAAGTACCACTCCCCGCGGCGTCCAGCGCTCACCGTCGGTACTCGTCGCGAGGCATTGCTGTTGCACCGTGGAATGGATCGACTCGCCGGGAAGCGCCCCCGTGTAGATCGCGCGCAAGGGCTCGGGGCCGACGGGGGACGAGGACTGTGGCCCGTGGGCCTGGCCCGGCTGGAGGTCACGCTGCGCGACGCACACCGCTGAGCCGGTAAACGCCATGCCATGGGTATCATCAGGAAAGAGGGCGATTGGACGATCACGCCAGTGGAACAGATCCTCACTCACGGCGTGCCCCCAGTGCATCGGACCCCAGCGATTCTCGTGAGGGTTGTGCTGATAGTACAAATGGAATACGCCGTCGTGCCACACCAGTCCGCAGGGGTCATTCATCCAGTTGGCCGGCGGGGAAAAATGAATCGTGGGTCGATGGGGGTCGTGGGTCATGGCTGATCGGATTGTACTAATGCAACATGATAGTCGTGCGTTCGTTTTGCCACGCGGGCGTGATTCAATTCCAGCGCGATATCCCGAACGCGGGTGCGAAGCACCTCAAGATCCGGCTCCAGACCGGCGTGGCGCCGGGCAAACAGGATCGAGAGCTCCACCTCCAAGAACTGTCGATGAAGCGTAGAGACGCGGGACTCCGCGACAATACGCTCCCCCTCGGTTTCCGCGCGGGCCGCGAAAGCTCGGGCCGCTTCATAAGCCTCCGAGATACGGGTCCGTCGCGCGTACTCCTCCTCCAGCGTACGTAGAATATATCGGGTAAACTCCTCCCGCTGATCGACGGTGCCGGTCTCGGACGCCGTCTCGGATATGTGTAACGCATCGCTCCCGAGGTGCGTAATAACTGACCACGCCCGGGGGCTCATCCGGAACACGGTTGCCCCGAAAGTGCAGTCGGGATACCAACGTTCTGCCGCATACCGAAAGCGCGCTTCCGCAGAACGCTTCCGCCTGGATGAGAGAACCCCTGCCGGGCCGGGGGAGACGGGAAACGGCAGCTCGAACGTCGCGATGCGTCCCGGCTGTACGCGCTGATCTCGTGCGGGAGGGTCCCCCTCAGGATGCTCCGCCGCCGAGAGCAAACGCACCGGCTCCGGAAAGCTCACCGCGATCGGATTGCTCCCGGGATTGAACAGTCGAAGTACAATGCCGGTGCCGGCTTCGTGTATTTTGCAGGCGGACGCCCCTAGGGCGCTGTCCGGCGGGGCGGAGAATCCAGGGATAATAGACCGATCTATCGGAGACGCCGAACTTCCGAGGTAGATCGGTGGAGCGAAAAAACGCTCAATTCTCCGCATCGTGAGGGCATCCTCTACCCGGTCGGCGTGTTCAGTGGGAGCGGTCGGCGTTACGGCCCACGTCGCCGTGAGCGAACGGTTGCACTGGGCGTCCGGGGTAAAGATCTCCGGTCCGGCGTCTCCCGTGCGGGAGTGCAAATCGGTGCGCGCCAGCCATCCCACAGCCCGCACCACGGTGAGCGCGACGCTGGTGGGGGAGAGTCGCTCCAATTCATGCAAACCCCGGTGAACCACTACGGCCCCACCGGCAGGGCCCTCCATGAGAAATCCTCGTTCCGATGGAACGGACACGGGCAGCCCCGGTTCCCGCGCACCAATCATGAGGGTGCGAATCTTCTCTGGGAGATCGGAGTCGTTGAAGGGGGTCGGATGATCTGTAACGTCTGCCGCATCATCCCAGTAGAACTGATTGAAGAGCCGCAATCGTAATGGTGGGGAGTCACCTGGCTCGGGGTGAGGCACGGCCGCGACCAACTGCATCCGATGATCCCGGGATGCATGCTGCAATTCCAGAGTGCAATACGCAAGATCGTCCCCCGGGCGCAGCTCCAACCGGACCACTGCCGGATTCTCGGTACAGGATTCGCTCCGCGTGCGTCGATCGCGAGACAGCTCTGTAGGGAGCAGAAACGATCCGGACACGGATACCACCGTACGTCCCGGACGCTCCTCTTCGACCGCCAGAACACCGCCGCGGATCCAGACCTGTTGCGGGTGATCATCCGCAGGTTGATCAAAATTATACGTGTCCCCTGCGTCACCGCCATCGCGCCACGTCAGTTGTACCGTTGAACGGGTTCCCAATTGGGTGCGGAATATCGAGATCGTTCCGTCTCGTGCGAGGGTGGCCGTGACTACCCCATTATCGACGCGAACCGTCGTCTCCCGGATATCTACCGCCACCGGTGGAAGATCCTCGCCGATGGAACCGTGCTGCGAGATAGAGGCCACGGTGAGCGGAGGTATTTCGGGCCCCACGCCCGAGGCAAGGACCGGCCGTTGCGGGTAGATCGATGGATTGAAGTAGACCGGAGCTCCTCCAGCCCTGTCGGGGCTGTCGAGCAAGAGCTCTGAGAGTCGGTCCAGCAGCTGCATCTGTTTCCGGTGAATTTGTGAGAACCGAATCTCCGCCTCTTCATGGACGGGATCGGAGCTCACTCCGCAGATCGTGTCGTGGGGGTGGTTTTGGAGGATCATGCGCCACAGAAGCTCCACCTCATCGCGGAGGTCCTCATCGGCGGCGGCGAGTATCGCCAGCGGTTCTACGTACCGTTCATGCATCGTCTGCGCCAAGCTATTTGCCGTTTTGAGATATCCCCGCGCCGAGAGGATTCCCGGAAAGATCGAGATAAACCGGCCACTGTACTGTATTCCGTGCACGTGAGGGATGGAAGGGTCCGACAGCGCCGAACGCTTGGCCGCGACATATTCCTGCGGCGACGATACTCGAATTGTGCGCTCTGCGCGCGTAACGGTCCGGTCCGGGAGTTCCGGTTCCATTTCCTGGTCGTACCCATTCATAAGCAGCACGTTAGTGTCGGTGGCAAACGGAGCTACCCGAGCGACCGCATCCGCCAACCGTCGTTGGAGAATCTCCGGATGGGAGAACAGGCGCATACCGTTTCGATAGCTATCTACCAAGTAAATTACCGGCAACCGTGACCCGTCCGGCGCCGACCAGATGAGCTCACTGCGAAGGTCGGTGGGCAGGAGGTCGAATCCCCGCCACGCGAATATGGCGTTGATTCCACATTGCTCGTGGATCTGGACACACTGCGAGATCTGACCAAAGTTATCCATGAGCCATCCTACGGGATTTCGCGCGCCCAATACGGTGGTATCATCGATTCCGATGAGGAGATTGCGGAGTAGCGCCTCACCGCTCACCAGTTGCCAGTCCGGCTGCTGATAGTACGGTCCAATAGTGAGCCGTCCCTCGTGAACGAGGCGCGCGATCCGGTTCAGCGCGGACCGGCGTTCCTCGGCGGACAGTTGCGCTACGTAGTCCTCGAGGAGAATCGACTGTCCGTCCAACGTAAAGCGGTAGTGAGGGTCCTCCTCAAAGCGCGTGAAAAGGGTAGTAAAGAACGGCACCAGCCATTCCCGCGTGAAGCTGCTGGGAACAAACCACTCGCGATCCCAATGAGTGTGCGGCAAAATGTGGACGGTGGTACTCATAGAAGGGAACTCTACATCCCTCTGTGTCACGTGTAAACAATGAATTTACATAGCCTGTCATTATTGTATGAAAGAACATGAAAAAAATGCTTGACCGCTGTGGGGGCTGGATATACCATCAACGACACCATGGGGGCCCGAGTTCGAATCGCAGACATTGCTGATCGCGCCGACGTTAGTTCCGCTACCGTAAGCCGGGTTCTGAACGATCCGCAGCGGGTAACGTCTCGGACCCGTGAGCGCATCTACGCCGCCATGCGTGAACTGAACTATATGCCCCCCACCGTACGCCGTGACCCTGATTCCCTGAGCCATATCATTGGAATATTTGCGCCCCACCTTATGCTTGATTCAGTGACGGAGCTCGTTCGAGCCGTCGAGGAAGAGCTGGCGGATACGTCGTTCGACATCCTCTTGGTAAATATGCGTGGCAACCGGGATTTTGGATCGTTTATTCAGGGCAACAGCCCCATTCTCCGCAAAATTGACGGAGCGGTAGTGTTTTCGGCGGACGTCTCGCAACAGGCGGTGGATTTCATGAAAAGCGCCGACATCCCGGTCGTCCTCCTGCAGTCCCGGAGTCAACTAGTGCGCGCGGTAAGCAACAACAATTTTTTGGGTGGTCAGGACGCGGCGGCTCATCTATTGGATTGCGGATATCGGCGGGTGGCCTTCGTCGGGTGGGAACCCCTTGATGAACACGTGTCGGACCGCCTCGATGGTTTTCGCTCCGCCCTGACGCGCGAGGATGAAGCCCTCTCCGATGCTGACACGTACTTTGGCCCGCTGTCGGTGGAAGGAGGCTACCGGGCAACTCACCAGTTGCTGCGCACCGGTACACCGGATGCGATCTTTTACGCCTCCGACGTGCTCGCCATGGGAGGTATGCGGCGTCTTCGGGAAGCGGCGCTCCAAATTCCCGAGGATATTGGAATTATGGGCTTTGACGATCTCCGAGTTGCGGCACCGCTGGGGCTTACAACGATGCGCCAGTTTTTCTCCACCAAGGCTCAGATGGTGATCGAGTACCTGTTAGGGCGGATCTCGGGCGAGATTCGCACCGATCAACCGGAGGAACTGCAGGTATCGCCCAAGCTTGTCGTGCGAGATACCACGCGACCAAGAACGGGCGAGCAACGCGTAGAATAAACGCCGTCGGTGACGGTGAAAAAAAGGTAAGGAGGTTTTCGATGAAAACGGGAACACGACTATTGGTAGTGACGGTGCTGACCGTCGCGCTCGCGGGTATGGCATTTGCCGGCGGGCAACAGGAGCCGGCACCTACGGCCCCGGCTGACGAGGGCCCACGGGAAATCACGCTCTGGACGACTGAAGAACAACCGGAGCGGCTGGAAGTTCAAGAGGACATTGCCGCCGATTTCGAGGCGGAAACGGGGATCTCGGTTGAAGTAATCCCGGTGACTGAGAACCAGATGGGAGAGCGGGTAACCGCGGCCTTCAGCGCCGGCGAGCTCCCGGATCTGGTGTATCATCCATTGAACTTCACTCTGAGTTGGGCGGACGCGGGCATTCTGGATATCGATGCCGCCTCTGAGGTCATCGCCAATCTAGGAGAATCCACCTACGGTGCGGGAGTGCTGAACCTGGTGGCCGCCGAAGACGGATACGCCGCCGTTCCGGTAGATGGTTGGACGCAGCTCCTCCTCTATCGCGCAGATCTCTTTGAAGAGGCGGGGTTGGATCCCCCCACGGACTATGAAAGTATTCGTGCCGCGATCGAGGAGTTGCACAATCCCCCGGAAATGTATGGCTTTGTAGCGGGAACGGATCCCAGTCAAGTCTATATGATGCAGGTGTTTGAGCACATCGCCCTCGCTAACGGCGTTGATATCGTGGATGAATCGGGCAATGTCACCCTTGACACCGACGAAATGCGAGAAGCGTTGGAGTTCTACAAAGAGCTCGGTGAGGCAAGCCCTCCCGGTAACCTGTTTTGGCAGCAGAGCCGAGAGCTCTACTTCGGCGGACAGGCTGCCATGATCGTGTGGTCTCCGTTTGTCTTGGACGAGCTCGCCGGTCTGCGTGACGATGCGCCGGTAACCGCGTTGGAAGATCCCACCGGAGACGAGCTGGCGCGGAACACCGGTTTCGTGACGCAACTTGCGGGACCCAGCAACCCCGATGGAAGCGCGTGGACCGACGTTCGTTACATGGGGATCACCGTGGACGCGGACATCGACGCAGCGCAGCAGTTTGTGGAGTTCTCGATGGATACGGGATATCTCGACACCCTTGGGATCGCTCCGGAAGGTAAATTCCCGGTTCGTTTGGGGACACCGGAAGAGCCCACCACCTTTGTAGACGGATGGTCTGAACTGGAAGTTGGCGTTGAACGACGGGCCGCGTTGGGTTCTATCTATCCCTCCGACGTGATCTCATCGCTCTTGGAGGGACTGGAAACGGGAAGTCGCTGGGGCTTTGACAAAGGCTATGGCGGATTGACCGCTCGCTTGTACGACACGCGGGTGATCGCCGAAATTGTGCGGGAATACCTCGACGACGATATCTCGCTTGATGACGCGATATCACAGATCCAGAGCGAGACGGAAGC
>JBMCMH010000059.1:0-15806 GCA_048614515.1 Alkalispirochaeta sp.
AACTGTCGACACGTGGATTTTCAGTCCACTGCTCTACCGACTGAGCTACAGCGGCGCATTGCGTATGGCGGTATTTTTACCAGAACCCCCCGGCAGTGTCAACCGATCCGATCTGAGCCGGGAGAAGGTTGTGTGGACCTTTGTTGACCCTCGGGACCCTATACCGCATCATGAGGGAGCGTATGGAAAACCGTAAGCGCGCCGCCGGCGCCTACCAAAAACATCAGGGGCTCTTTAAGTCGGGATCGTCGGAATCAAAATCTACGAGGAACGCGGAATCAAAGGAGCCACCGCTCTCCGACGCGAGAGGGAAACACGACTCCTCGGCGGAATCCCCACCGCCCCGGGGGCGTGAGGGGGCTGCGCCCGCAGGGAGCGGAGCTCGACGGGAACCGCCGGTCCTCCAGGTGCGCGACGGACAATCGCTGAGAGAGGTAGCGCAGTTTCTTACGCTGATCGGGCGCGAGCAGGCGGCTTCCGTGCTCCGAAAGATGCCGGAGGACCAGGCAAAGCTTCTCATTGATGCTATGGCGCACGTGGATACGATTTCCCCTGCGCAGGCACGAAAGATCCTCACACAGTTTGGGGCCCGGCGTCAGGAAGTGACTCACGAGGTGGCCGGCGGACCCGATGCCGCCCGGGAAATCCTTATTCGTGCGTTCGGCGCGGAGCACGGGGAACGGCGCTTTTATGAAATATTGCCCGATGAGCGTCCCCGGCGGTTCTCATTTCTCGACGACGCCGACGGGCGCCAGCTCAGTATTATCCTTCGGAACGAATCACCGGCGACGATGGCGATTATCCTGGCAAACGTCTCCCAAGCGACCGGCGCACGCTTACTCCAGGCGCTGCCGGTAGAACTCAAGACGCACGTCGTTCGCAGATTGGCGACGATGGGAACGGTAGATGCGAGCGTCCTGGATGCAGTGGAGCAGACGCTCCGTAAGAAAGTTGAGGCGATCGAACGTCCCGCGGATGATGAGATCGATGGAGAGCAGCGATTGGCGCAAATTCTGCGGTATCTCGATCTTTCGACCAGTGATGCGATTCTGGAGGACCTGTCCGTCGCGGTGCCCGACTCGGCAGATCATATTCGCCGGCAGATGACTTCAATTGAAGACGTATTCTACCTGGGAGATCGCGACCTGCAAGAAGTGCTCAAGCGGATAGACGACGTAGACCTGGCAGTCGTCCTCAAAGGCAAATCACCGGAGCTCGAGAAGCGGCTCATGAGCCAGATCAGCGGGCGTCGGGGGGAGATGGTCGCAATGCACCGGGAATCGTTGGGTCCCATGCACCGACGGGATGTTGATCGTGTTACCGGCGAGTTCGTGGAGTTGGTCCGGTCGATGGCTCGCGCCGGCGAGATTGTGATTCAGCGTACTGATGAGGAGTACATTTGATGGAGAGTCCCCAGGTTTCACTGGCGTACCTTTTTTGGCTTCCCTCTTTGATTGGCGTAGCCGGGTTGCACCGCTTCTATCTTGGCAAACCGGTATCGGGGATTTTTTTCTTACTCACCGGCGGACTTTTTGGACTCGGCACCATCTATGATGCGGTTACTATGCCGCAGCAGGTACGGGCCGCGCGACTATCGCACCGTTTGGGGCGCCTCTTGGAGGACGAGCGCATTGATGATCGAGGGGAGGCTCCGTTCGATACTCGCGGTACCGCGTCTCGCAAGCCTCGGTCCGTGGAGCAGGAGATTCTGCATCTTGCTGCGGAGCGGCACGGCGTCGTGTCTCCTTCCCGGGTCGCGATTCGTGCTGAGGTTGGTCCCGAGAAGGCCCGAGATCAGCTGGACCGTCTGGTGAAACAGGGATTTGCCGAGGTGCAAGTGACCCGGCAGGGACTGATCGTCTACGTTTTTCCGGAGTTTTTAGATGATGAGGGACGGCGCGAACTGGAAGAGCTGCTCTGACATTTCGTTGACCTGAGGGCTCGGTTTCTCTATCATTGGGAGGCTATGACAGCCAAAGAATTGCGCCGCAAGTACATCGAGTTTTTCAAGCGTCACGATCACGCAGAGATCTCCGGCAAGTCCCTCATTCCGGAGAATGACCCCACCGTACTCTTCACCACGGCCGGCATGCACCCGCTGGTGCCGTTTATTCTTGGAGAACCCCATCCCGCCGGACAGCGCCTTGTGAACGTGCAGAAGTGTATTCGCACGGGCGACATCGATGAGGTGGGAGATGAGAGTCACCTGACCTTTTTCGAAATGCTGGGCAACTGGTCGCTGGGGGATTATTTCAAGGATGGTGCAATTCGGCTGAGCTGGGAGTTTCTTACCAGTACGGAATGGCTGGGAATCGATCCTGATTCCATCTCAATTACCGTCTTTGCGGGGGATGACGATGTTCCTCGGGATGAAGAGAGCGCGTCGGTGTGGGAGGCAGTGGGCGTTCCTCGAGAGCGGATCTACTTCTTGGGCCGTTCGGATAACTGGTGGGGGCCCGCCGGTCAGACGGGGCCCTGCGGGCCTGATTCCGAGATGTTTATCGACACCGGAAAGCCGGGCACTCCTGAGAGTCGTCCCGGCGTGTCCGACGGGAAATATCTTGAAATCTGGAACGACGTGTTCATGCAGTACAACAAGGACAGCGATGGGAACTACGCGCCGTTGGAGCGTACATGCGTGGATACCGGCATGGGCGTGGAGCGAACGATTGCGATTCTTCAAGGCAAGCGCTCCGTCTATGACACCGAGGTGTTTCAGCCAATAATCCAGAGGATCGAGGAGCTCACCGGACTCACCTACGGTGACAATGAGGATCATGATCGGTCTATTCGGATCATCGCGGACCACGTACGTACCGCAACGTTCGTGTTGGGCGATGAAAACCCCACAGTCCCTTCCAATGTAGCGCAAGGGTATGTCCTCCGGCGACTCATACGCCGGGCGATGCGCCATGGGCGCAAACTGGGGCTGGATGGTGAATTTTTGCTGGAGCCGGCGAAGGTCGTTATCGATATCTATCAGGATCCTTACGTACTGTTGCAACGGCAACGAGATACGATCCTTGCGGAACTTGCCGGGGAGGAAGAGCGCTTTCTCAAAACGCTTCAGAACGGCGAACGGGAGTTCGAGAAGATGGTTCCCAACCTGCTCAAGAATCCTAAGAAGGAGATCCCGGGACGTCTCGCGTTTAAACTCTATGACACGTACGGCTTCCCGCTGGAAATCACTCAGGAACTGGCGGCAGAACACGGGCTCACGGTTGATGTGGACGGATTCGAGGAAGCGTTCGAGAAGCATCGGGAACGGTCCAAGGCGGATACCAACCAAACGTTCAAAGGGGGATTGGCGGATCACTCCACGATGACCACGGCGCTCCATACCGCTACCCATCTCATGCACCAGGCGCTTCGGGATGTTCTCGGTGAGCATGTATCGCAGAAGGGAAGCAATATCACGCCGGAGCGGCTTCGGTTCGATTTCTCGCATCCCGACAAGATGACCGACGACGAGATCCGACGGGTAGAGGAGATCGTAAACGAGAAGATCAAGGAGGATCTGCCGGTAACGATCGAGACCACCACGTTGGAACGGGCGCAGGAAGAGGGGGCCTTAGCGTTCTTTGGTGACCGGTATGACGAAATAGTAAAGGTCTATTCCATCGGGGACTACTCAAAAGAGGTCTGTGGCGGACCGCACGTGGAGCACACCGCGCTCCTCGGCTCCTTCAAGATCCTGAAAGAACAGTCGTCGTCGCGCGGCGTTCGGCGGATAAAGGCGGTTATCGAGCCGGAATCGGCGTAACCTGATCGTGGATCGCCCGGCGGGTGCCGGGACTACGCCCTGCGTTACAGTTTTGCCTTGAGGTCGCCAACCTTCCGCTGCACGGATCGCGCCGGCGACCGGGTGGATTCCATGTGCCGCGCCAGGATCGCCAGTGCTTCCGGGACGCGTCCCTGCGCTTCATAGCATTCCGCGAGTTCTACGAAGACCCGCCCGTTATCCGGTGACTTTTCCGCCAAATCCTCCAGTGCGGCAATTGCATCATCATACCGCCCTTGCGTGCGGTGGATAATCGCGAGCCCCAGAATCGCGTATAAGTCGAACTGCACATTGAGGGCGCGACGATAATAGTGCTCCGCTCGCTCCAAATCCCCCATCGCTCGGTACGCATCTCCAGCGCGGGTGAGAATCACCTTGTTCTTCTCATCGATCTCGAGAATCCGATGCCAGTACTCCAGCGATTCTTCCGGTCGCTGAAGGCCTCGGTAGCAATCCGCCAGTCCGTACAGAGCGTAAAAATTCTTCGGTTCTCGCTCCAAGGCTTGCTCAAAATAGGGAATGCCGTGTTCATAGGTTCTCAGCTTACGATGGCAGTTTCCGAGAGAGGTAAGGACCCGAATGTCTACATCTTGTCCGCGGAGCTCATACATGCGCTCCCAGTAGTGTCGAGCTGAGTCAAACTCCTTGAAGTCGTAGTGAAGGTGTCCCAATCCGATCAGCGCATAGGGGTTATCCGGCTCGATTTCCAACACCCGCAGATACAACGCTCGAGAGCGGTGATGATTACGAATCTTGCGGTAGACGTCTCCCACTCGCGTGAGCACCGTGACGTTCTCGGAGTCGTACTGTAGATACCGCTCCCACACCTCCACCGCGTGATTAAACCGTTTCAGCGCGCGGAGACTCTCCGCCAGACCAAAGAGGGCGTAGTTATTCTCGGGATGAAACTCGAGACATCGCTGGTAGTACTCAACCGCTTGCTCAAAATGGCGCTCCTTGCGCTCGAGATCGCCGAGCCCTACTAAGGCGTAGTTGTTCTCCGGGTCCTCAGCAAGGATTTCTTGAAATTTTGCACGTGCTTCCGTTGTCATATGTTCTCTCAGGAGCTGATATCCCTGCTGTGACAGCTGGGAAAGATGCTCCTTATCGTGCTCGGTCACTGCTATCCTCCGAGATCATCGCTGATCCTCGCGGAGCCATTTACGAATCACTCCTGCCATCTGCTCGCTCAGTTCTTCTATCCGCCGGCGATCACCGGCCAGCCAGAACATGCGAAGCGCTTCCAGAGAGTCTCCGTTCTCTATGTACCGGTTGCCAAGCCGAATCAACCCATCGGCGTACCGAACCGTCATGAAAATCCGTTTCGCAGCGGGGAGGTGGCCCGTATTAAAGAGCTCGTTACCCTTCCGAATTAACGCTGCCCGGTCTTGGCTGCTCAGCGAGGCGCCGTCGTCAGCACGGACTTTCAGAAAACCATCAGAGGAACTTCCCACGTCGTATTGTTCTGCCACCGTGGTGTCCTTCGTTACAAGGCCTCTTGCAACCGGTGAACCAAGTTATCCACCGTCTGATAATGATACTTGTAGAACGCAGGATTTGCAACGAGATGGACTGCCGTCTCGCCCAGAACCTCTTTTACTTCTAAATCGTGGGCTTTCAGTGTGCTCCCAGTTTCCACGAGATCAACGATGTACGGCGCCAATCCGAGCACCGGGGCCAGTTCCACGGAGCCGTCCAGTTTAATCACGGTAACAGGGATTCCACGGCGATGAAACACGTCGTAGGTGAAACGGGTAAACTTGCTCGCCACAGTAAGCGATGCCGCCTCTCGGTGATCATTCGGATCATTCCGATGGCCTGCAAGACATATCTGCGTCTTTCCAAAGGGAAACGTCATAAGGTGGAAAAACTCATAGCCACTCTCAAAGATTACGTCGGACCCGCAGATGCCGAGTCCGGCGATACCATGGTGAACATAGGTTGGCAAGTCGGCGTTTTTCACGAGGATCGCCTGAAGCTCACCGCGGGGCTCCTGCGCCACAAGCTGACGTTCTCCTAACGTGAGGTTGTATCCGCACGTGGCCAATAGTTCACTCGTCTTTTCGAAGAGTCTACCTTTCGGCAGCGCTAATGTGATCATTATAGGTGTGCTCGCTTTCGTTGAGAGTGATACGTCCGGGCGTCTGCGACACGGGCGGAGAGGGTCTCCCCGCGCGCGGTTTCGGCGGCGCGCTCCGTGGAGTCATGCGCGAACACCGTAGGGGGTAGTTTTCGGGTAAAGAGGGAAAAGCCGACCGATGGTGCGTCGAATCCAAACGCGCGCAGCAGTTGATCGTAGCGCCCTCCCCGGAGGATCGCTGCGTTGCTCGCGGGGATATACGCGCTGAACGCGATCCCCGTATAGTAGTGATAGGCACCCAATTCACTGATGTCGACCCGGATGCGATCCTTCCACCTGTCGGGAACGATCTCTTCCAAGAGGGCGATGACGCGTGCCAGTTCCTCGGCGGCAGCCGCCACGGGCGGGGATGCGGACGCGACCAACGTGTGGACCCCCGCAAAGTCAGTGCCGCTCCCAATAAACTCGAACAGCCGTCGCACCGGCGCCGGGATATCTACGAGACCCGGATCGTCAAACTCCCGTCGGCGCAGGAGCTCCGCAAGGTATTCCGCTTCGATTCCGGCGTCCGCAGCGGCGGCGGCGATAATGGCGTGGCTTCCGACGTGGATGACCGCATCGGTGAGGCCTAACGCCTCGAGGGCCTCTACGGCCAGAAACAGCACTTCCGCATCACCGTCGGGGCCGTCTCGTCCTACCAGCTCAATGCCGGCCTGCTGATACTCGTTGTTCGAGATATCGTGGCGGTCCTCGGCCCGAACGATCTGATCCGCATAGAATACCCGTACCGGCAAGTCGTCGATGGTGAGGTGCAGGCCCAGCTGTTTTGCCAAAAAGAGCGTGGTATCCGCTCTGAGCGCCAGAATTTCTCCTTGCCGGTCAACCGCACGATACATTTGCCGCACGTCCGCATCGGAAAGGAGTCGTCGATATACGTCAAAATAGTCAACCAGTGCCGTTTCCGCCGGATCATATCCCCAGCGTGAGAACAGGTCATCCAAGGTGCGTGTAATCCGTCGATGGCGCGCGGCTTCGTGCAGCTGCAGCGTCTCGGTTCCGGTGGGAAGGCTCAAGTTTCGATAGTGCCGTGGAGAACTCATAGCGTAGAGAGCGTACCAGCTTCCCCGAGAAATGTCAGGCCGGCGCCCCGCGAAAAAACGTTACGGCGGATCCACCGTACTCCCTGCGATCCTCAACGGTGAGGTGCACCATCTCCGGGGAAAACTCTTCCTGCCGGGGCGCATGGATGAGCACTCGGGTTCCGTCATGCATCGTTGTGGAGGCGGCAAGCCTGGCGAGAAGATCCGACTTGTAGCGGTAGGCGAACGGTGGATCAAGATACACGACATCGAAGGGTGTGCGGTTTCGCGCCACAAAACGCTCCACCGGCTCGATGCGAAGCGCCGGAGCGGGGCTGAGGTCGGCGACGTTGGCGAGAATGTCCCGCCGCTTCCCGCGGTCTTTCTCGACCAGAACCACCGGCCGGGCACCGCGAGACCACGCTTCCAATCCCACGAGCCCCGACCCGGAGAACAGGTCCAAAAAGCTCAGGCCGTGGAGGTCCCCCACGATCGAGAAGATAGACTCGCGCATGCGGTCCATGGCGGGCCGAATGATTCCGGGGGGACATATCACCTTCCGTCCCCGGAGGCTTCCTCCACTAATTCTCACCGGGCGTCTCCGCGCGAAGGGCGCTGACCGCCCGCTTGAGGCGGTGGTGTTCTTCCTGCTGCAAGTCCGGATCCTCCTGTAAGATTTGGGCGACGTGACTTCGGGCGGAGATCATCTCCGCCATGTGGCGCCGTATGTCGGCAAACCGAAACTCCAAAAATCCCGATTGACGACTACCCTGTAACTCTCCCGGCCCCCGTATTCTCAGATCCTCCTCCGCGATAAAAAACCCGTCGGAACTCTCGTACATCACGCGAAGCCGCTCTTGGGCATCACTGGTGAGGGGATCCTGGTAGACCAGAATACAGTAGGACTGCGCAGCGCCGCGTCCCACGCGGCCCCGAAGTTGGTGAAGTGCCGCCAACCCAAACGCCTCGGCGTGTTCGATTACCATACACGTAGCGTTGGGTACGTCAACACCCACTTCAACAACGCTGGTCGCCACCAGGGCGTGAATCTCTCCGCGGGCAAAGGCAGCCATCGTCTCGGCCCGCGTTTCGTCGTCGATTCGAGAATGGGCGAGGCCTACCTGATACGGCGCAAGCACCTCCTGGAGTCGCCGATACATACGCTCGGCACTGCGGAACCCCCCGGGACCGCCTTCCTCGATCGCGGGGTAGACGAGATATGCCTGACGGCCGGCGTCCAGTTCTTTGCGCACGAACTGGTAGACGCGATCCTCATTTCCCATACGGGCCAGGTGCGTCTTGACCGGTTTGCGGCCCGGTGGGAGGTGATGGATCGTACTGACATCACTATCGCCGAAGGCGGTGAGCGCCAGGGAACGGGGAATGGGCGTGGCGCTCATCATGAGCACGTCGGGGGTGTGCCCACGATTCTGTAACTGTTCCCGTTGACCCACGCCGAACCGATGCTGCTCATCAATTATGACAAGCCCCAGATTGGCGTAGGTAAACCCCTGAGAGAAGAGGGCGTGGGTGCCAATGACGAGGTCCAACTCTCCGTCTCGGAGGGCCGCCGCAACTTCGCGTCGCGCGGTGGCCGGCATCGAGCCCAAGACGAGAGCGGGGCGCACGTCCGTCTCGGCTAAGAGGGAGCCAACTGTGCGGGCGTGTTGGCGTGCTAGGAGTTCGGTAGGCACCATCAGTGCTACCTGCTGGGCGCGCTCCACGGCGGAAAGGGCCGCGAGGAGCGCCACCAAGGTCTTGCCGGAACCCACGTCCCCCTGCAAGAGGCGCGACATCGGCCAGGGTTGTTCCATATCGCTGAGAATCTCGGACAGCACGCGAGATTGATCCGGTGTGAGCTCGAAGGGAAGCGCGCGCATCACGGGCTCCACCGCCGACCGAACCGGCTCCGGCCGCGCCCGGCGCGATCGGCGGCGTCGGCGTTGGGCGTCCTGCGCCAGGCGGAGCTGAAACGTGAACAACTCTCCCCACACTAACCGCCGGTACGCCTGCTCAGGCTCTGCGAGCGTCGGGGGAAAGTGAATCGCCCGCAGCGCCTCCCGCGCGGAGTATAACTGCTCCGCCCGGCGGATACGGTTGGGCAGTTCATCCTCCAGGTCGTCGACATATTTCTGGAGGGCATCCGCGATCGCATCCCGGAGGTGCGTCTGGGTGACGCCCTCGGTCAGGGGGTATACCGGTAGGATCGGAGGAGTGGTCCCCGTGGAATCTGATCCCCGCGGTTCAGCGTCAAAGGAGCTTGCCTGGATCTCGCCGTACTTCAGGGCAAACTGTCCGTAGACGGAAATCTCGGACCCCACCGGAAAGGTGCGCGCCAAGAAATTTCGCCCAAAGCACACCAGAGCCGCGGTGCTGGTGTCATCCTGGATTATCAGTTTTAGTGTTCGGCGGCGGCCGCGAAGGAAATACTCATGTTCGATTACGGTCGCGTGGACGACTCCTTCGCCAAACTCTACCGCTTCCACCAGTGTTACCGTTCGAGAGCGATCCTCATAGTGTCGCGGCACAAGGGCCAGAAGATCCGCTACAGTATGCAGACCAAGCCGTGCGAATTTGGCGGCCCGCTTCGGGCCCACGCCGCGGAGATGGTCTGGGGTATCAGTGAGCTCATGAAACAGCACGCGGTGAAGAGACCATCAGATCGGAATCTGCTGCACCACGCCGATCAGCAAGGTAGTGAGTAGCCGGCCGGCGATCAGCACCACCGCCAGCTCCCCTACAAAGATCAGCAAGGAATGGCGATAACTGGTGAAGCGCCCTCGCAGAAATGGGCGGACCGCTATTTGCAACGCGGGATTGACGATTTGCTCCAATACCAACCACAAGCGGCCGCTGGTATCAACGTTCATGAGCAGGCCGATCAACCGGATACCGGCAAGGATCAAGAAAAAGGTGAGGAAGAACGATACCACCGACCACACCGCCGAGACGATAATCGCGAGGACGAAAGAAAAGGTGATCGAGCCGGCGAAGGCCAGCTGGTTGGAGATCGTGTTGAGGAGTCCCAACACGAGGATTCCCACCACCGGTGAAAAATCCAACGCCCCAAAGCGAACCGGCACGTTACGCCGAAACCAATTGAGATACGGGTCCGTCATACGGGACAAGAGTTCTTGGGCGCGGCCGTTATGAAACCCCCGAAACCACGTCATGATAATCCGTACAAAGATGACCATCATGTAGATCGAGAGAATTGCACTAATAAATCGAAATATCTGCTGAATCACGTCTTCCATACCTCTTGTACTAACGGAAGGCGCTTAATGCCTTCCATGCTTTCTTTGCGTGAAGATACTCGCAACTGTGAACTGACCCGGACCACCGCTTCATGACCATTGCGTCCCAGGTGGATGTACACATCAGAGCGTCCGGGGAAGTCGTTGAGCTCCCCCCGGAAACCGTACAGCGCCTCTTCGTCCACACCGTCTTCGTTCAGTCGAATATGTACTGCGGATGCGTCCCGCTCGTCCAGTTCTTCCAGCGGGCGCACTTCATCAAGAACCATCTGAACTCCTCCGTTGCGCCGCTCCAGCTTGCCCACGCAGCCCACCACGGTGTTTACGACCAATACCGCTTCGTTGCGCCCGTACGATTCGGGGAATGCCACCAGCTCCAATTCTCCTCGGTAGTCTTCGAGCTGGCCGATTGCCATGCGATCGCCTTTCTTCGTGACCACCGTTCGTAACGCCCGGAGCAACCCCACTACTTGGACCTGCTCGCCGGTGGGGGCCCCGTCTAAGCGGGCAAGGTTCACGGTGGTGCGTTCTTTCCATTCCTGGGCGTAATCATCCAAGGGATGGCCGGAAAAGTAAAAGCCCAGCAGCTCGCGCTCGTATTCCAAGCGAATCGCCGCGCTCCACGGCTCCTGTTCCTCGATGGGAAGGGTTGCCTCCCCCGTCTCTCCGCTATCTTCGAAGAGGGAGGTCTGTCCGGCGAGTCGATTCTCCCGGGTGTGACTGGCGGCTTCGAAGTAGACGTCCATGTTGGCCAGAATTGTTGCGCGTTCTTGGCCCAGCGGGTCAAATGCGCCCACCTGCGCCAGCGTCTCAATGACTTTTCGGTTCACCGATCGCGTGTCGATACGCTCGAGGAAATCCAGAAAGCTCGAGAACGGGCCTCCCTGCGAGCGGGCCTGGAGGATGTGGTCAACCGCTGCGGCACCGACGTTTTTGATCCCCACTAACCCGAAGACGATCTCACCGTCCAAAACACCAAAGTACTTGTCGCTGTGGTTAATATCCGGGGGCCGCACCGTGATGCCCATCTGTCGCGCCTCGAGGAGGTACTCCGCAAATTTGTCGGTGCTGTTGATCTCGTTGGTGAGGTTGGCGGCGATGAACTCCACTGGGTAGTTTGCCTTGAGGTACGCCGTCTGATACGCCAAGATCGAGTACGCTGCGGCGTGGGATTTATTGAACCCGTAGCCCGCAAATGGTTTCAGGAGTTCAAAGATGTCCTCACCTTGCTTCCGGGTAAACCCTTTGGCCTCCGCGCCGGCAATGAACTCCTTTTCCATCTTGGCCATCTCTTTTTCTTTCTTCTTTCCCATGGCGCGACGCAGAATGTCCGCCTTTCCCAGGGAGAAGCCGCCCACGATCTGGGCGATCTGCATAACCTGCTCCTGGTAGACGATGACGCCGTACGTTTCTTCGAGCACCGGTTCCAGGGATGGTAAGGGATACGAGATGGGGGTGACTCCATTTTTGGAGTCGACGAATTGATCAATAAACTGCATCGGTCCGGGACGGTAGAGCGCGTTCAAGGCGATGAGATCTTCGATCCGATTTGGTTTGGCTCGTTTGAGGATGTCCTGCATGCCGGAGCTTTCAAATTGAAAGATCGCCTTACTCGAGCCTTCGCCGAGCATCTTGAACGTGTTTTGATCGTCTTCGCGAATCGTATCGATAGAGAAATCGGGGTTGTGCCGGCGAATGAGTCGTTCGGTATTGCGAATCAGGGTAAGTGTTTTTAGGCCCAGAAAGTCCATCTTTACCAGACCGGCATCTTCCAGCAAGTCCATGGTGAACTGCGTAGAGATCGACCCGGTTTTGGGGTCTCGGTACAAGGGGACGTATTCGGTGAGCTCCTTTTCACCGATGACGATCCCGGCGGCATGGGTTGAGGCATGCCGGTGTAGGCCTTCAAGCCGGCGACTGACGTCGATGAGTTCAGCGTAGACCTCGCCCCGTTCCGGAAGCGCCGCCAGCTCCGGTTCCTGCTCCAACGCTTTGTCCAGGGTGATCTTGAGATCCTTCGGCACCAGTTTGGCGATCGCATCGGCTTCATCGTAGTTGAGGCCCAACACGCGGGCGACGTCGCGGATAACCAGTTTGGTTTTGAGCGTGCCGAAGGTGATAATCTGACCCACTTTGTCGCGGCCGTACTTTTGGGTGACGTAATCGATCACCTCTCCCCGGCGTTCGAAGCAGAAGTCTACATCAAAATCCGGCATGGACACTCGTTCCGGATTGAGGAAGCGCTCAAAGAGGAGGCCATATTTGAGGGGCTCAATGTCCGTAATTTTGAGCGCATAGGCGACAATAGACCCAGCCCCTGAGCCGCGGCCGGGTCCCACAGGAATGTCGTTGTCCCGGGCGTACTTAATGAAATCCCAAACGATCAAAAAGTAGCCGGTAAAGTCCATGGAAATGATGGTATTCAGTTCATAGTCGGCGCGTTGCTGAATTTCCTCGGTGATCGGGTCATACCGTTCTTTGAGCCCTTCGTATACCAGATGCCGCAGATATTCGTCTTTGTCGGCAAACCCGTGAGGGATCTCATAGACCGGAAACTTGGGGCCGGGCAAATCGATCGTCACGTTACAGCGGTCGGCGATTACCTGCGTGTTGGAGAGCGCTTCCGGCTGATCGGCAAAGATCTCCGCCATTTCCTCCGGTGATTTTAGATAGAACTCCTGCGTTGAAAACTTGAAGCGGTTGGTCTCCGCCTTTTTCTTATTGCTCCCGATGCACAGCAAAATGTCCTGGGCGTTGGCATCCTCCCGCTCCACGTAGTGGGTGTCATTGGCGGCCACCAGCGGTACTCCGGACTCCCGGGAGAGGCTCACGAGCATCGTATTGAGCGCCTGCTGCTCGGGAATGGTGTGGTTGCATAATTCCAGATACACGTTCTCGTCGCCGTATACGCGACGATACCAACCCAATAGGTCCCGGGCGTCCTCCACTCGGTTGGCCAACAATAGGCGCGGAATCTCGCCGGAGATTGACCCCGTGAGGAGGAGCAGGCCATCACTGTACGTTTCCATCACCTCATGGTCGATACGAGGACGGTAATAAAAGCCCTCCAAATACCCCACCGATGAGAGCTTGATCAGATTTTTGTAACCACGCTCATTGCGGGCGAGCAATACGACCCGGCCGTTCCGGGATGCGCCGTCGAGACCCGTCTTGCGGTGGCGTGATTCCGGTGCCACAAAGAAATCGCACCCGATAATCGGCTTGATCTCTCGTTTTCGGCACTCCATGTAGAAGGTGAGCGCACCAAAGAGATTTCCGTCGTCGGTGAGTGCGAGGGCCGGCATACCAAGCTCCACCGCGCGATCCACGAGCCGTTCCACGGTGGCGGCTCCCTTGAGGAGAGAAAAGTCTGAATGGTTATGGAGATGAATGAAATGGGACACCCCTGCATAGTAGCGCCGCTTCCCGAGATCCTGCAACGCCTAACGATGAGCTATCGGCGTCTGCAGACCGCTCCGTGCTGCCAGGTTCTGCTGTTAAAAGCCACCAGGTATTGACTACTGGTGATCACTGCAGCCTTTGCAGAAATCCCCGCAGTCCGTTGGACGCGCGCCACCGGCCGAGATCGTCCAGTTCGCTGCCGTAGAGCAAGTTGTCTTCCAGGGAACTCAGTATCGTCCGGCGGTCTCGTTCGGTGAGTGGGACCGCTTTTCCCACGAGATCGGTCTCCGCGGCCCGGAGTCGGATCTGGCGCTCGCCATCTATCAACAGCGCAAACCGGAACTCGTCTATCCCGGTCTTATCCATGGAAGCTGCCCCTAAGAGCGTCAGCGATGGGCCTCCGCCGGGAAACGGCTGACCATAGGTGTGTATCATCCAGTGGGTCCAATTTCGGAGGGGAATGCGCAACCGAGTGATGAGCTCCCCCTCATCGATCCGGAGCACCCCGGTAGGATCACGAAAATGGCCCAGTGCCATCCACCGAGAATTGCCTTGCCGACGAAGCTCGATCGACGTGTCGATGAGTTGCAAGACCGCCGTCACCGGAAGCGTAGTTCCCGGAATCGCCAGCGCCCCGCCGAGCGTCGCGACGTTCCGAACTGGAGGTGGCCCCACCCGATGAATAGCCTCCACCGCCACCGCGGGCAGAAAGCGCCGCCCTGCACCCAGGAGCCGCCCCGCGGGAACGGTTGCTCCAATCTCTACGTGGTGCCCGGTGCGAACCACTCGGCGCAACTCGCGGACGGCATGAATCGCCAGGATTTGGCGCGCGCGCCGGGAGGGCTCCGGTTGCTGCAGCCACCAGGTGCCTCCTGCCCAAATTGCGCGGTCGGTGGTGTGGCGGAGTAGCTGGAGCGCCTCCCCCAAGGACTGCGGCACAACGACTTCCGGCGTGTGGGTGGATTCCGCCGCCGCGTGGCGAGTACCCGGCCTACCGCGGGAGCTCACGGTGCTTCCTTGAATGGACGCGGCCGGCCAGTCGGACGGCCCGCTCAAACTCATCGCGGCTCACGCAGCGTGTGGTCATATGGCGGCTATATTCCCGCAGTTCCTCGTCTCCGGGGAGCGGGTTTTCCCCAAGGAGCTGATACGCGAGGAATACCAGCCCCTGGAGCGCCTCGTGGCACCGCGTAATGCCAATTTTCTCAAACGCGCGGCGGATATCGAAAAAGAGTGTATCCTCGTGCAACCCGTTGATATCGACGATCTCCGCCCCGTGGAGGCGGTACGCCGGGAGCGTACATGTTGCCGTGACCCGGTTTCCCACGAGAACGGTACATTGCAAACAGCTTCCATCTCCGCACGTTCCGCGCCGGCCGTATATCTCGCCGAGGTACTGGTGCGCGGGAGTATCAGGGACGACGTGCATCGTGTGAGGAGTCCCGTTGTAGTGAAAGGTTACCTCCATTGATCTATTCCTCCTGGAGCATCTGTAACAACGCTGCCGGTCGCACCGGCAGCGTGTCCAGATACAGACCACTTGCCTGCGAGATAGCGCTGGTAAGAGCGGCCGGCACCGTCAAGAACGGTAACTCTCCAATGCCGGTGGGGCCGTCGCGACGTTCGGCCGCCCCGAACACAATCCGAATTCGTGGGGGTTTTCCGCGAAAGACGGTGCGATACCGGCCGATTTCGGTCGGATCGAGTACCGCCTCGTGAAGCGTCCAGTTCAAGGCTTGGTATATGCCGCGGCGCAACTCCGCCTCCGCCGATCCCCGATCGAGTATCCGTCCCGCGTAGACCGAGAGTGTTACCGATTTGATATCAATCTCCATACTGGCCGGCAGCAACACTGCTTCTACCGCCGCCGCGCCGGCTGCGCGCAGGGCGTGGGCGGGGGTGCGGGCGGCTCGGCTGGTGCGAATTGTGCGCCGGACGTGAATCGGCAACGGCTCTCGAAACCGCTGTTTCTGTATCGTCTGACATACGGACTGGATCGCCCGGGGGACTACCGACGCGCCTCGGGAGAACAGGCGGGGACCACTGTCGTACTGGTCGGTACTGTAGCTGGTATCCACCGATACCGCGTCAATTTCGAGTCCCAACTCCTGCGCCACCAGATGACGCCATGCGGCAATAAGGCGGGGAGAGGGCGTCGGAAGAGAGCAGGAGAGCAGCGCATTTCCCCCCGGCTCCAAGCGGACGGT
>JBMCMH010000060.1:0-15640 GCA_048614515.1 Alkalispirochaeta sp.
GCCGCGCGCATAAAGCTATCACGAACCGCCTCGCGCCAATTGGTTGGAATGGTGCCGCTACTCCCCCAGGGAAACGTCACGTGTCGGGACATGTTGATCCGTACGAGGCCCGGCGGGTATCCCGCCTCGGAGATTGCCGCCAGCACCTCCTCCGCTCCGCCGCCTTGCGCCCCGATCCCGGGGATGAGGATAGGAATCGGCTGCTCGCGGTATATCTGCAGCAGGTCCCGCAGCTCGGTGGGGGCGGTGGCTCCGATTACCGCGCCGGCGGTGCCGTAGCGCGCCTGCCACTCCTGTATCGCCTCGGCTACGATGTGGGAGAACGGTCGCGGCGGCGTTCCCACGGGGAGGTTCTGGAACCGCTCCGCACCGGGATTGCTGGTGCGATTGAGTAGATACACCCATCGCGGCCGGTCCGCGGTACCTGCCGCCTCAAGAAACGGACCAACCGAGTCGTCTCCCATGAAGGGAGCAACGGTGACCGCCTCCACATCCCAGGCAATAAACGCTTCCCGTGCGTAGGCGTCGCTGGTTTCGGCGACGTCACCCCGTTTGGCGTCAAGAATAACCGGCACGGCGGGAAACACGGTATGAAGATGGTGCAACAGCTCCGCCAGTGCCCGGCTTCCCGCCAACACCCCCTGGCGAGGCCGGTCCAACTGGTGAAAGAATGCGACGTTGGGCTTGAATGCCGCCGGAGTCACGCCGCTTTCGGCGATCTCATCCACGACGCCGCGCAGAAAGGGCGCCACCGCCTCGACACCGGCGGGCGTCGCTCCTCGATCGGGTATCAGTGCAACCCGGGGATCCAGGCCGACGCACAGGAGGTTCCCGGCGGTTTGGGCCGTGGTGGTGAGTACGCTCCGGATCGCCGTGGACGGGGACCGTGCCGCCGGCACCTCAGGAGTGCGGACGGTGACGGCGGGCGCCCCGGTGTGACCGTACCATCCAAACGGGTCCCGCTGCCAATCGCGGAGCACCGCAACCTCCGAGGAGGACAACCACCCGCGCGATTCCCCGTCGGCGATCAGCAGATCCGCTGAGAGAATCGTGTACACCGGTGGCGCTCCGGGAACGGCGGCAAAGCGCTCCCGCGCCTCGGAAAAGCCATAGGTGAAGATGGCGAGGCACGCCACAACAGTTGCGCCCGCCGCCGCCAGCGCCTCCGCGGCGGCCGCACTACTCCCACCGGTGGAGATAAGATCTTCCACAAGGATCACCCGGTACCCGGCGAGGCCTTCGTCGGGAGCCCCCTCTATTTGTCGCGCCCGTCCATGATCTTTCTTCGTCCCGCGGACGTAATAGAGCGGCGCTCCCACCTCCTCCGCCAGAAGCGTCGCCGGCGCTATTCCCGCGCTGGCGGTGCCCGCCACGGCGTCGGCCACGATGTGATGCTTCACCACGAGGGAGGCAAGTCCGGCCCGAACCGCGCTCCGTCCCCGAGGGTCGGACAGGAGCCGTCGATTGTCGTTATACACCGGCATTCGCGCACCGGATGCCCAGGTAAACGGCGGATCGGTCCGTACCGTGAGGGCGCCCAACTCCCGTCCCACCGCGATGATGGCCGACACTACCTCATTCATCTCCACAGCTCCTTGAACCCATGATCGTGACTGCAGTATTCGCACTGGTACCGGCCAACGGTGGTCCGAACAAAGCTTGGCAGAATGTGCTCCCCGTGATTAGGATGGGTAATGCAAGCTGGATTTCGGCACCGCAGCGCGGGGATGTTGTAGATCCGTCGTGGTGAGGTCAGTCGAATTTTGCGTTGTACCGCGCCGTGGGCGATGATGTTGATCGTGGCGCCGGGGACCGCTGCCGCAAGCATCCCAATGTGGCGGTCGGTCAGCGTTCCAAACCCGGGGCGGAAGAGAATTCCCTTGTGTAGCCCATCGCTCCCCAGGGAAACCCATTCACCCCCACGCCCGTTCAGCCCGACCACCGAGACCACCGTGGTGATGTGTCGTCGTATCTCCTCCGGCGGATCCCCGCGGCAGATATGATCGATCACCAGACCGTCGGTAATGGGACGGACGCCTTCCGAATAATGCTTGGGGTGCCCATCGTGGGGGGGCACCTCCTCGGCAAAGGGGGTATCCGCCGGCTCCGTCCGCCCCACCGGCCCATCGTAGTCGTAACCCACCCGCCCCGAGACGAGTGCCAAGAGGACAACGCGCACGAGGTATCCGTTGGCCGATTGCCGCTCCCAGGCGTTCACATGAGTGTCATCCAGGGCCACCGGAATCGTCGGATGCTCCCGATGCCGCGGGAGAGGATGGTAGAACCGAGTGTCCCGGGAGACTCGATTGAGCAGGTCCGGGGTAAAGGTTATGCATCCGCGAAGCTCATCGGCGCGCCGGAGTACGCGATCACCCATGCGCTCCAACTGTGGTCTCGTGAAGTACCATTGCCGGGCAACGCCGGGCCCTTCCGCGCCGTTGTGTCCCGCAGTGTCGAGGTAGTCGCGGATCGATGGAAACTCTCGCACCGTAAACCCTTGTTCCTGCATCGCGTGGACGTAGGGTCGCGGCATCACCAGTTCCGGCGGCGCGATGAGATCAACCGTCACGGACTCAAACAGATCCAATCCATAGACCTTTGAATGCACCGTTCGCCCATGGTAGAGATCGCCCACCAACGCCAGGTGAATCCGATCGGCGGACCAGTCCAGATCCTCGAGAAAGGTAAACTCATCCAGCAGTTCCTGCGTGGGGTGTTCATGCCGACCATCCCCGGCGTTAATAAATGAGACGCGGTGCTCCATTCCGTGGCGCCGTCGGTAGCGTTCCGTGTGCTCATCCAGGTGCCGGCACACACCTTCTAACGAGGTGCGCAGCACAAACACCTGATTACCGTATCCCACCAGGTTGGCAATCGTGTCGGCATAGCTCTCTTTCTTATTGAACGATGAGCTGGCGGCGTTGAGCTCCGAGAGCTTAATGTGGTGAAACAGTCCGGCGTTCTTGAACGATTCCCGCGTGCGGGTGCTGTCTTCGAGGAAGATCTCGTACATCCCGAAGTTTGGATCAGCGATGCGAAATGAGTCGACCACCGAGTGGTTCCCGGAGGCGATCGCCTCTTTTAATTCCCGCGTTCGGCGATAGAGGTAGAGCCGCTCCTGTCGGTTAAAGTCACGAATCGCGGTAAGAGACCGCCCCATAAACGGACACCTATCCATGCGCTGCTCCATGTGTCGGACCCTGTGTGCGGACAAAAAAAAGGCGCCGGATAATCCGACGCCGAACACGATTCAAAAGAAATTTGGTACCGGGCATTCCCGGATGTGCGTCCCATCGATACTGGTAGGATACTCGATATCGCATAAATTGAACGGATGCTATCAATGACCGGGGGCGTGCGTCAAGCGTCGCTGATCCGCCGCCGGTGTTCCCGGTCAACCCCGGACAATCGCGTTCGCAGACGGTTGCGGGTCAGGCACCGGGACCACCTGCTCTGGCCCGCACGGACTGTTCCGGCCACCAGGAGCTCAACTGAGCGTCAACCCCATCAATGCGGGCAAAAAGATGCGCGCATCCATTGTTTTCAGTGTCGGGCTGATCGTCGGCTCAAAATCCATGTGGGCGATGATATCACGATCAAGATCGATCCCTGGGGCGATTTCGGTAAGAGTAAGACCGCGTTCGGTCAACTCAAAGACCGCGCGCTCGGTGATGTACATCACCGGCTGCCCCGTTTCCAGCGCCCGTTCACCGCTGAAGGTGCGATGCTCCACCTCCTTCACAAACTTATGGATACGGCCCTCTTCTATGATTCTCAGCTTCCCCTCTTCCAGGGAAACGTTGAGTCCCCCGGCGGTGAAGGTTCCCGTATAGAACACCCGCTTCGCGTTCTGCGTGATGTTGATAAAGCCGCCGCATCCGGCAAACTTGGGACCGAATTTGCTCACGTTGAGGTTTCCTTCCGCATCTACTTGGGCGAGTCCCAGGAACGCCAGATCGAGTCCACCGCCGTCGTAGAAGTCGAACTGCGCCGGTTGATCCATGAGCGCTTCCACGTTGCTTGCCGCACCAAAGGCGAGCCCTCCGGCCGGTATCCCGCCGACAGGCCCCGGCTCCACTGTAAGGGTCAACTGATCCAGCACGCCCTCTTCCGCAGCGACGCTGGCAATTCCCTCGGGCATTCCAATACCTAGATTGACCACCGCCGCGTCCTGCAGCTCCATCGCCGCGCGCCGCGACACGACTTTGCGCGCGTTCAGCGGCATCACTTCGATGCTGTCGCTGGGGATGCGGAGCGAGCCGGAATACGCCGGGTTAAACGGCTCGCTGTAGGTCTGCCAGTGATGCTCCGGGCGTGACTGCACCACATAGTCTACCAGAATGCCCGGTACTACCACGTCACGGGCGCGGAGCGATCCGAACTCGGCGGACTTCTCCACTTGGGCGATGACGATACCCCCGTTGTTGTGCGCAGCCTGCGCGATCGCAAGGTTTTCCAGCTTTAACGCTTCCTTGGAAAGCACCAGGTTTCCTCGCGTATCGGCAACGGTGCCCCGCACGAACGCCACATCAATTTTGGGTGCCGTGTAAAACAGATACTCCGTGCCGTCGATTTCCGTCAGTGAGACCAGGTCTTCGGTGGTGCGCGCATTCATTTTACCACCGCCGTTGCGAGGGTCCACGTAGGTTTTGAGGCCGACGTGGGTGATCACCCCCGGCCGGCCCCCGGCGGACGCACGAAACAACTGCGCCAGCGTTCCCTGCGGAAGATTGTACGCCTCGATCTCCCCTTGGATCGCAAGCGCGCCGAGTTTGGGAGACAGGCCCCAATGGCCGCCGATTACGCGCTTGAGGAGTCCGGCGTGGGCGAGCCGGTTTAGACCGCGCTCTTGCCCATCACCGATTCCGGCAGCGTAGATCAATGTGATGTTGGTGGGAGTTCCCGTCTCGAGAAAGCGCTGCTCCAAGGCGATCGCCAGTTCTTCACAGAAGCCGCTGCCTACAAATCCTTCTATCGCGATCGTCGCCCCATCGGGTATCAGGGACACCGCACGCTCCGCCGTCACGGTTTTGTTTCGTGCCATGGATTCTCTCCTTATCGTGTGTGGTATCGCCCCGGCGGTATCGCCAGGGCGGTATCGCCCCGGCGTTATCGTCACCGGCGGCCTTAGTTGGCTGCGCTCAAAGCGTCCAGTTCTTCAATGACGGCGGGAATCACCTGGTGGAGGTCGGCCACAATCCCGATATCTGCCACGTCGAAGATAGGCGCATCGGGGTTCTTATTAACCGCAATGATGAACTCCGACTCTTCCATACCCGCCAGGTGCTGAATTTGCCCGCTGATGCCCAGCGCGAGATAGAGTCCGGGACGAACCGTCTTGCCGGTTTGCCCCACTTGCCGGTCCTTGTCCAACCAGCCGGCGTCGATCACGGCGCGTGATCCCGACACCTCGCCGGAGAGGCGCGCGGCGAGTCCTTCCAGGGTTGTAATCTTATCCGGCGACCCAATGCCACGGCCAACCGACACAAGCACCCCGGCATCCTCGATTTTTACGCGTTTTCCTTCCTCGGTAACAAACTCAATCAACTCCACGTTCACATCGGATTCTGAGAGCTCCGCATCCAGGTCGATTATCTCACCGGTGCGGGAAGGGTTCGCTTCCGGTCGAATCATGACCCCCGGGCGGACGGTCGCCATTTGCGGGCGGTGATTCGGGCACACGATAGTGGCCATGATATTTCCACCGAACGCCGGACGAGTCATCAAGATGTTTTGCGTTTCTTCGTCAATAGCCAACGAGGTACAGTCCGCGGTCAGGCCCGTGTATATTCGTGCACCGATTCGAGGCGCCAAATCGCGGCCGATCGCGGTAGCTCCGAAGAGTACGATCTCAGGGTTTTCCGCCCGCAGGGCCGCCACCACCGCTTTGGTGTACGGCTCAGTGATGAAGTGCTCCAAGACCGGATGGTCGATCACCACAACCCGGTCCGCCCCGTGGCTAATGAGTTCCTGCGACAGGTGTCGTATCTGGTGTCCGGCGAGTACCGCAACCACGTTTTGTTCCCGGATATCCGCGAGCTCCCGGGCCTTACCCAGAAGCTCTAAAGCAACGTTCTGAATCTTCCCATGGCGTTGCTCAATCACGACCAGTACGTTCCTATATTCATCATTATTCATGGTATGTTCCTTATTCCCGTCAAATGACATAACGCTCTTTTAAGCGATCTACGATGAGCCGCGCCGCCTCGCGCGGTTCCAGTTCAAACTTCTCACCCTCGCCTTTGAGCTCTTTGTTCTTTGATGACTTCACTTTGGTTGGTGATCCCTTGAGGCCCAGATGTGTTGGATCCACCGTGATATCGGCGAGCTTCCAGACTTCCACGGTGTCGGCGCGCCACGAGTTGTAGATGGCGCCGATACGCATATAGCGGGGATCCGCAAGCTCCTTCAAGACGGTGATAAGACATGGCATCTGTACTCTCAGACGCTGATATCCTTCCTCGAAGGCACGTTTGACGACTAAACTGGTGTTCTCTTTCACTATGTCCGCCACATAGGCCACGGAGGGGATTCCGAGGTGCTCGGCGATCTGCGGCCCTACCTGGGCAGTATCACCGTCAATCGCCTGACGGCCGGTGATAATGAGATCGTACTCGAGGTTTCTTAGGGCTCCCGCCAACGAGCTACTGGTGGCCCACGTGTCCGACCCGGCAAACGCCGCGTCGCTGAGGAGAATACCGCGATCGGCGCCCATGGCTAATGCTTCCCGCAGCGCGTCTTTCGCCTGCGGCGGCCCCATCGATATGACCGTTACCTCCGCATCGTAGAGGTCTTTGAGACGAAGGCCCGCCTCGAGTCCGGCCTTGTCGTCGGGATTTATGATTGAGGGAACGCCTTTGCGAATGAGGGTCCCCGTCTCGGGGTCGAGTCGCACTTCCGTGGTGTCCGGAACCTGCTTGATACATACAACGATCTTCATGCTTTGCTCCTAATTCAACAGTGAAGCGGAGATCACCATTTTCATGACCTCCGACGTTCCTTCGTAGATCTCGGTGATCTTGGCGTCGCGAAACATTCGCTCTACCTCGTACTCCCGAATAAAACCGTACCCGCCGTGAAGCTGAATCGCCCGCGTCGTCACGTTCATGGCGGTCTCCGACGCGACCAGCTTGGCCATGGCCGCTTGCTCGCTGTAGCGGCGACCATTGTCCTTGAACCACGCCGCTCGGTAGACGAGCAACCGGGCCGCCTCGATGCGGGACCACATGTCGGCTAATTCGAACTGCGTATTCTGAAACTTGGCGATGCTGCGCTTAAACTGCCGCCGCTCATTTACATACTCGATCGTCTTGTCCAGCGCCCCTTGAGCGATTCCCAACGCCTGAGACGCGATGCCGATCCGGCCGCCGTCAAGCGTCTTCATAGCGATTTTGAAGCCCTCACCCTCTTTGCCGATGAGATTTTCTTTGGGGATACGCACGTTTTCCAGGATGAGCTCGGACGTCGCCGAACCGCGGATGCCGAGTTTGTGTTCCTTTGGACCCTGAGAGAACCCGGGCGCGTCGCTGGGAACGATGAACGCCGAGACACCGCGCGTACCGACGCTTTTGTCGGTCATGGCCATGATGATGTAGCTTCCGGCGTAGCCGGCGTTCGTAATGAACATCTTTGTACCGTTCAGTACGTACTCATCACCGTCGAGCACGGCGGTGGTCTGCTGTGCCGCAGCGTCCGTACCGGCGTTGGGCTCGGTCAATCCAAACGCCCCCAGCGTCTCTCCGGATGCAAGGGGGATGAGATACTTCTCTTTTTGTTCCGGGGTACCAAACTCATAGATCGGTGTGGCCCCCAAAGAGACGTGCGCGGAGAGAATCACACCGGTGGTGGCGCATGCCCGTGAAAGCTCTTCCACCGCCAGCGCGTAGCCCAGGTTGTCTCCGCCGGAACCTCCCAGTTCCTTCGGGAAGGGAATCCCAAAGAACCCGATCGGACGCATCTTCTCTACGGTTTCCACCGGGAACCGATCCTGTTCATCTATCTCGTTCGCAATCGGAGCGACTTCCGCTTCGGCGAACTCACGATACATATGCCGGAGAACGTTGTGCTCTCCACTCAGTTCAAATACCATACTCGTCTCCTCTATTCCGTGGCCTTTGGAGGCATTACGGTGGCGATTCCGTCAATGACGACGGTGCCGTCTTGATTGGTACAGACGGTCTGAAATTTCACGAACCGGCCCTTTACCTTTTCCGTAGCAGTCACGGTTGCCGTGATCGTATCTCCAAATTTGACCGCTGCTTTGAATGCGAGTTCCTGTCCCACGTAGATCGTACCGGGTCCCGGGAGCTGCATGCCGAGCACCGCGGAGATTAATCCCGCACAAAGCATGCCGTGCACAATGCGTCCGCCGAACATCGAGTTTTCGCTGTCGGCCTGGTTGATGTGAGCCGGATTCAAATCGCCGGTGATGCCGGCGAATAGGTATGTGTCGGTCTCCGTCATAGTCTTCGCAAATGATGCGGAGTCTCCGATTTGAATCTCTTCAATGGTGCGTCCCCGTGCCATGATGCCTCCTATAGGGGTTTATTTATCGATATTTTATGCGCGTTTTACGACCGCGTCAAGTATTTCCGACCAAGTCAGTGACTGAGTCAACTTTTGCAAAAAAATACCCGTGGCAGGCATGCCACGGGTGTACGTGTACGGTGGGAGCCGGTGCTACCGGGCGAGCGTAAGTCCCATAAGCGCGTCACCAAAGATACGCGCGTCCATCGTCTTTAGGTCAGGACTGATTGCGGGCGTAAAATCCATCTGCCCCAGCACATCTCGATCCAGATCCACACCGGGAGCAATTTCGGTAAGCATAAGGCCATCTGTGCTCAGCTCAAAGACGGCACGTTCGGTGATGTACATCACCGGTTGGCCTACCTTCAAGGCGTATGCACCGCTAAAGGTTTTGTGCTCCACCGCCTGCACAAACTTCTTGATCGAGCCTTCCTGAACGATCTCGAGCGCTCCGTCCTTCACGGCCACCTTGAGCCCTCCGGCGGTGAATGTGCCGGTATAAAAGACGCGCTTTGCATTCTGGGTGATGTTAATGAACCCACCGGCGCCGGCAAACTTCGGCCCGAACTTACTCACATTGAGATTTCCCTCCTGGTCCACCTGGGCCAGCCCGAGGAACGCCAGGTCGAGCCCTCCCCCATCATAGAAATCAAACTGTGCCGGCTGGTCGACTAACGCATCCATGTTGGTGGCGGCACCGAAACTCAGGCCCCCGGCAGGAATTCCCCCTACCGGCCCCGGTTCTACCGTGAGGGTCAAGAAATCTAAGACGCCTTCTTCGGCGGCGACGTTTGCCACACCTTCCGGCATGCCGATGCCGAGATTTACCATGGCGTTGTTCTCGAGCTCCATTGCAGCGCGCCTGCTAATGATCTTCCGTTCGCTCAACTCCATCGGTTTAAGACTCGAGATGGGCACTCGAATTTGACCCGCATACTCGGGTTTGAACTCTTCAGCAAACGTCTGCCAGTGGTTGGCCGGATCTGAAACAACGACGTAGTCAACAAGGTTTCCCGGTACCACCACGCTTCGTTGCGGCAGCGTGCTATCCTCCGCGACCCGCTCAACCTGAGCGATCACGATCCCACCGGAATTACGCACCGCTTGCGCGATCGCAAGATTCTCGAGGATCAACGCTTCTTTCTCGTAGGTGAGATTACCTTTCTCGTCGGCCGTGGTGGCTCGGATGAACGCTACCGTCACCGGCATCGATTTGTACCACAGGTACTCCGTGCCACCCAGCTCTATCAGTTCAACGATATCTTCGGTTGTCTTCTCATTTATTTTACCACCCCCATTGCGCGGATCAACAAAGGTCTGCAATCCAACGTGGGTGATGTGGCCCGGTCGTCCACCGGCGATCGCGCGAAAGAGGTGCGAGACGCATCCCTGAGGGAGATTGTACGCCTCGATTTCATTTTCCATCGCCATTTTGCCAAGCTTCGGAGCGAGACCCCAATGGCCCCCGATCACCCGCTTCACGAGCCCCGGGTGAGCGAGGTGATTGAGACCTCGCTCTTTTCCATCGCCCTGACCTGCCGCGTATACCAGCGTAAGATCCCGGGGCGAGCCCGTCTCGAGAAATCGCTTCTCCAGCGCGATAGCAAGCTCTTCCGCAAATCCAATCCCCACAAACCCTTCAGATCCAAGGGTCGCCCCATCCGGAATGTGCGCGACCGCTTCCGCGGCGGTCACGATATTCGTTTTAGTCACCGTATACTTCCTTCTTTATCGTAGTTGTAGAACCCGTGGCCGCTTTTGCGGCCGAGTAATCCGCCTCGTACCATTTTCCTGAGCAACGGATGCGCCCGATATTTGGAGTCTCCAAACTCTGCGTACAGTACATCCATGATCGCGAGGCACACGTCCGTTCCAATGAGATCAGCCAACGCCAACGGGCCGATAGGATGATTGGCACCGAGTTTCATCGCGGCGTCGATGTCTTCTTTCGTGGCGGCACCGTCGGATACGATACCCACCGCCTCGTTGATCATGGGAACGAGCATGCGGTTCACCAGAAACCCCGGGCCCTCATCCGCCACCACCGGCGTCTTTCCAATCTGCTGCGCGAAGTCGCGAACGGTAGAGATAGCGTGCTCATTTGTACGCAATCCGGGAACGATCTCCACCAGTTTCATCACCGGAGCAGGGTTGAAGAAATGCATTCCCAACACCCGTTCCGGGTGTCGAGTAGATGATGCTATTTCAGTAATCGATAGCGATGAGGTGTTACTCACCAGAATCGCATCCACCCGCGCTGTGTCGTCCAGCATGGTGAAGACAGTCCTTTTGGTAGCAATGTTCTCCGCCGTGCACTCAATGATGAGTTGACATGTCCCGAGGCTCGCCTGTTCACCACCGGAGATGCGCTCGAGCGTTGCGGCGCTCTCACCGGAGGTAAGCTTGCCTCGCTCCACCGCGCGACCCAAGCTCCGTTCAATGCGTTCCACGGCCCCGGCGACCGCACCAGGAAAACTGTCGATCATGATGACCGAACAACCCGCCCGCGCGACCGTCTCGGCGATGCCGGCCCCCATGGCACCGGCACCGACAATACCAACCTCTTCGATCGTCATATGACGCTCGTACTACACCAGGCCAACGCTGGCGAGTAGGATCGCAACGATCACTGCCAGGATCGGGATGACACTTCCCACCATGAAGATGTCTTTGTATGAGTCTTTATGGGTCATCGCCGTCACCGCAAGCAGGGTGAGTACCGCGCCGTTGTGCGGAAGCGTATCCAGACCACCACTCGAGAGTGACGCAACGCGGTGAAACGCCTCCGGTGAGATACCGGTGGACATAGCCAGTGCCATGTACTGCTCACCGAGCGCTTCGAGGGCGATTCCCATACCACCCGAGGCCGATCCGGTCGCGCCGGCGAGGATGTTCACTGAAACTGCCTGAGAAATGAGCGGATTACCCTCGATTCCCATAACCAGGTCCGAGAGCGTTGTGAAACCGGGAACCGCTCGGACAACCGCTCCGAATCCAACCGCTGCACTGGTGTTGATGATCGCAAGCACGGAACCGGCAGCGCCGTCATTCACGGTCTTGACCTTGTTATCAAGCCGCGTCCAGTTGACGGCCAATGCGAAGAGGATGCCCGCACCGAGTGAGATAATGATGTCCTGGTTGAAGACGTTCAGCAGGAGAACAACAACAAGAAGTGGTAGAAAGGAAACCAGCGGATTCGGCAGGTGGTCCACATCCACCTCTGTGATTTTGCCGGGCAACTCTACATAGACGTCCCCCGCCGCCGTCCGTTTCTTCTCACTCCGCTTCATCCACAGCATGCCTACCACGAGCATGATAATGGCACCGGCAATACCCATGATCGGGGCCGCCGTGGGTGTTGTGTTGTAGTAGTTCATCGGAATAAGGTTCTGAATCTGAGGCGTTCCCGGTATCGCGGTCATCGTGAAGGTAAATGAGCCAAGAGCTATCGCTCCGGGAATGAGCTTTCGTGAGAGATTCGCTTCACGAAACAGGGCTACCGCCAATGGGTACATCGCGAACACAACAACAAAGAGCGAGACGCCCCCGAACGTGAGCACGGCGCATCCCAGGACAACCGCAAGAATCGATTGTTTGCTTCCGATCCGTTTGATAATCCAGTGTGCAACCGAGCGGGCAGCACCGGAATCATCCATTACCTTCCCGAAGATCGCACCCAACATGAACACGGGAAACCATGCCCTGGCAAAACCGACGAAACCGCCCATGTAGTCCACGGTGTATGCGTCAAGCAGGTCCAGTCCACCGGTCAGTGCCACAATTCCGGCGGTCAGCGGTGCGATCCAGATGATTGACATACCTTTGTATGCCAAGAACATCAACAGTCCCAATCCAACAATAATACCGATCACGTTGTCCTCCTCAAGACATGTTTCAGTGCATCGATGTGCACAAATCCGTCAAATGAACTGTAGCGACCGGTAGTGATAGGACTCGTTTTACTCGTCCGTCCGGCCGGTCCGCACCCTGCTATTTTGCGACGAGACCGCTAATCACGCCCCCGGTTACCTCGATCGTTGTTGCATCGATGGCGTCATTCTCCACCACCATGCCGATCGCCTGGGCGATCTCCTCCGGCTCAATCAACCGGTTCACGTGGACGGCAGCGAGAATCTTGTCCAGCGCGTTTTGGTTCATGCCGCGCACCATCGGGGTACCCACGAATCCGGGGGCGATCGAGTTGACCCGAATATTAGTGATATTGCGCATAGCAAACTCACCGACTAAGATTTTCGGCCACAGTGCCACAGCCGCCTTGGTGGAAGAGTAATTCAACTGACCGACCGCCCCGGCCTTCTGAACGGACGAGATCGTGAATAGAACTCCGCCCCATCCGGCATCAATCATGCGAGTGGCGGCTTCCCGAAGCGTGATAAACGTGCCGGTAAGGTTCACGTCCACGACGAGTCGAAAATCCTCGGTAGACATGAACTTCTTTACCTTGCCGGTCTCTTTGTCAGGCGAAATAAACAGACCGTCGCGAATGATGCCGGCGCATGGCACGACAATGTTAATTGCCTGAAAACGATCCACCGCGAAGTCCATCAGGGCGGAAACCTCATCGTCACTGGTTACGTTCACGAGCGTCCCCGCAGCCTCTCCTCCTGCGGCAGCAATATCGGCAACCACTCGATCGATCCCCTCCTGGTTCATATCGCCAATGACGATTTTTGCTCCGCGAGCGGCCATATAGCGCGCGACCGCTTCACCGATGCCACTCGCACCACCGGTTACGACCACAACCTGATTCTGTATATTCATAGTGTTCTCCTTAAATGACCCAGTCACTGACTTGGTAACTGACTTGGTCAGTCTATGAGGGTTTTTGTGATACGTCAAACTAATTTTTTCCGGTATCCGCGTTCTTTTGGCGGGGTCGCGAAGCTGCGCCGGGAGTGGTATACTTTAGGAATATCCTATGAAGCTACGACTAACTAAACGCCAGCAACAAGCGATGGAAACCAAGAGATTCATCTTTGACACCGCCGTGGCCCTGTTCAACGAGCAGGGCTACGACAATGTCACCGTGGAAGAGATTACAAAACGAGCAGGAGTCGCCAAGGGAAGCTTCTATACGTACTTCCAATCAAAAAGTGACATCGTTATCGAAGAGTTTCGAAATATAGACTATTACTACGAACGCTATGAGCGTAATCTCAATCGGTATACCTCCGCGACGAAACGCCTTCTGACCTTTACGCGTGCGCAAATGCGGTATGTGCGCGATGAAGTCGGTATCCGATTGTTGAAGCTGCTGTACGTCAACAACATCAAGTTCACCGACTCGGAAAACATTCTTATAGATACCAGCCGATATCTTCACGGACTGATGGCGAGAATCATTACGCATGGACAAAAAACGGGTGAATTCCGCACCGATCTCTCGGCAGATGATTTGGCCATGTATGTCAATCGCAGCATGCGGTCTGTGTTTCTCGATTGGGCGATCAGTGACGATAGCTTTGACCTGGTTACTGAGGGTGTTCGCTTCAGTGAAACCATAGTATGTCCCGCACTCAATATCCGAGCACAGTGCTGTGATTCTGCCACCCATAGCTGAATCTGTGGGTTGAAGATCTCCACCAAGACAGAATCTTTCGTTGACAGTTTGCAAATACGGCCTTATCGTCTTCACATGACTCGGTCACTGAATACCGACTAAGTCAAATACCTGTGACTGGATATACGGAGGCCTCACCATGGCAAAAGTAAGTATCGTCGGAGCATATAATAGTCCTTTCGGCGCGTTCGTTAAGAAGAACAAAGAGACCAAAGAGATCACCGATCTCAAGCCGTTGCACGATCTACTGATTGAAGCTGCCCGGGGGGCCGTGGAAGACGCAAAAATTGATCCCGCGGACATCGACGCGATCTGGATCGGCTCGTTCACCCCAGGTTTGTTGGCCGACCAGGATCATTTGGGTCCGATTGCTCTGGAAGCGTTTCCGGAAGCGTTTCGGTTCAAGCCGACTCAACGGGTGGAAGGAGCTTGTGCCAGTTCTTCCATGGCGCTGTACAACGCCGTCTACGGTATTGAAAGTGGGCGCTACAAAAACGTGCTGGTGGTGGGCGTCGAAAAGATGAACACAAGAAATACTAAGGCGGTGACGCATGCGTTGGCCACCGCATCACACTGGCCCGATGAAGGCGCCGAAGGGATGACGTTCCCGGGACTGTTTGCGGAGTACGCAAAGGGGTACAAAGACCACTATCATCTCTCGGATCAGCAGCTTCGAGAGATGCTCGCCTCAGTGTCGGCTCTTATGTACAAAAACGGCCTGGAGAACCCCTTGGCTCATTTTAGTAAAGGGAGTCCCGCCGACAAACTTCAGCTCATCACAAAGGAAGCGGTGCTTAATCTACCGGATGAGAAGAACCCCATGATCGCGGAGCCACTTCGTCTTCACGATTGTTCTCTCATAACCGACGGCGCGGCGGCCGTGGTACTGACCTCCAGTGACAACGCCAAGGCCAACTACCCGCACGCAGTAGAACTGAGCGGTATCGGTCACACCAGTGAGCGACTTCCGATCGCCAACCGAGAGAATATGCATGAACTCATCGCCGCCAAGAAAGCCAAAGAGCAGGCGTTTGAAGAGGCAGGAGTTTCAACCGAGGACATTCAGATCGCCGAGGTTCACGACTGTTTCACCATTAACCAGCTGTTGTGTACGGAAGCTCTCGGGTTCTCGGAGGACGGTCGGGCAGGGTTCGACTATTTGGAAGGCCGTTTCGGCGCGGATGACGACCGTGTTTCGGTAAACCTCTCCGGTGGTCTCAAGGCAAAAGGGCATCCAGTCGGCGCAACTGGGGTCTCAATGCATGTGCTGTTACACAAACAACTCATCGGTGATCCAATCGGTGTTCGTTCACCACGCGCACCAGAAATAGCCGCCACTCTCAACGTGGGCGGTTCTGCCGCTACGAACGCCGTGACGGTCCTGAAACGCATCAAGTAACAGCTGACAATTGTTGTATTGCGGTCCCGAGCAGCCGCCTTCCGGCTGCTCGGCCGCAACGACGGTCAATCGTCGTACCGGAAACCCAACTCAATCGTTACCTGGTAGTGTCCAACCTTCCCATCTACGATATG
>JBMCMH010000061.1:0-15561 GCA_048614515.1 Alkalispirochaeta sp.
TCTGCGCGTCCTGCGGCGGCGGTAGGTGGGGCTGTTGAGCGGGGCCGCGGCTGATCAGAGAGATTTACGTCGATACACCACCAGCGACGGGGGCCGGAGTAGCGGACGGACAGTGCATAAGCTCCCCCGCCACGGCCGGTGGCGGGCCGCATCTCGGAGAGCACCGGCTGCAGGTGCGTCTTTCGCAGGTAAAGGAGTTCACGGTAACGCCGTGTGTCCGCCGGCGATTCCAGGAGGCTGGCGGTAAACGTATCCGTCGCACCGGGGTCGGGCAGATCGGCAAGGCCAAACTCCCGGCGGCGACCATCACGTACTGCTGTGGCCAGCTCACCGTCGAAGGAGCAGAAGAACAGGAAGGGGGTGGTACTACGCCACTCCTCTCCCATAAAGATCATCGGAATTTGCGGCGCCAGCAGGAGCAACGCTTCTGCCGCTGATAGGGCTTCCGGTGGAGCCAACGCGGCGAGTCGCTCGCCCCAGGCGCGGTTTCCGATCTGGTCATGGTTTTGCAGAAACGAGATGAACTTCGTTGGTGGTAGATCGCGGCTCACCTCGCCGCGGGGGGCGCCGTTGTGGGCCGAAGACCGTTCTCCCTGAAACACGTAGCCCTCGGTGAGGGCGCGTATGAGTTTTGCCTCCGGGTCATTCGCGAAATCGCGGTAGTAGCCGTGATCTTCGCCGGTGAGGAGGACGTGGAGTACGTGGTGGATGTCGTCGTTCCACTGCGCGGTATACTCCGCCGGAGGCCGCAGGAAACGAGCCTGGTTAGCATCGTTTTCCAACACCAGATGAACCTCCCGATCCGCCGGCAGGGAGGCGTGAACCTGCTGCGAGAGCTCGGTGAGGATGTGCGGTGTAGACTCATCGTGAATCGCGTGAACCGCATCGAGGCGAAGCCCATCCATTCCGAACTCGTGGATCCAGTACAGCGCGTTTTCTATGAAAAAGCGGCGCACCAGGGGACGGGAGAAGTCAATCCCCGCTCCCCACGGCGTTGGAATCGATGCTGAGAAGAACTGATCACAGTAGACATGGAGATAGTTGCCGTCGGGGCCGAAGTGGTTGTAAACCACGTCCATCCACACCGCGATGCCGTGATCGTGGGCGGCGGCTACCAGCGCTTTCAGATCATCGGGCGTTCCATATGTCCGGTCCGGGGCGTACGGTAAAACGCCGTCATAGCCCCAATTACGGGGCCCAGGAAAGTCGGACACCGGAAGCAACTCCAAAGTGGTGATTCCCAGCTCTGCTAAGTAAGGAATTCGCTCCTGGAGCGCCGTAAACGTTCCCTGCGGCGTGGCAGTTCCCACGTGCGCCTCGTAGATCACCGTGTCTTCCCAGGAATGATTGTGCCAATTGGAGAGGTCAACCGGTGCTGAGTTCACCACGACGCTATATCCGTGAACGTCGGTCTCCTGCATGCGAGCGGCGGGATCGGGGACGCGGAGCTTCCCATCAATCATAAAGGCGTACCGCGTTCCCGCTACAGCGGAGAGTTCCGCGCTCACAAACCATCCATCGTCACGGGTACGGTCCAGGGCAATCTGCTCGGTGGAATCGTCGGCGCGGACCAATTGGAGCTGTACGGATGCGGCGGAGGGTGCCCAGAGGCGAAAGACCCGGCGATTCGGCGCTCGCTCTTCCGGACCAAACGTATACGTGGCGATGCCGTTCATTACTGTTCCCTCCGAAAGAGTGCGAAACTCCGCCCCGGTAGATACGCCATTTCTTTCCTACGATTGACGTGCGCCGAGGCGATTTCCAGTTTCCACGTGCCTGGAATCGGTTGCGGAGTGGAAAACCGCTGACGGCGGGAACCGGCATGTAGGATGTACAGAAAGGTATCATCAGGCTCTTGCTGCCCCGTTTCACTCAGGAATCGGCTCCCTGCTTCCCCGCTAATGAGCACTTGCAGGCTGCGAAGTTTGTGAGAGTGCCAATCGCGTTCCTCCATCTCCGTACCGTCGGGACGAAGCCAGACTACGTCTCGGACATCGGTTCCTGGGATCTGCCGACCATGGAAAAAGCGTGACCGCCGCAATACGATATGCCGGCGGCGGAGATCGATCATACGGCGGGTAAACGTCAGCATCTCCGCAGACTCGGGGTCGAGGTCGCTCCACGGTATCCAGCTGATCTCGTTGTCCTGGCAGTAGGCGTTGTTGTTACCGTGCTGGCTTCTGCCCAGCTCGTCGCCGGCGGTGATCATGGGAACGCCCTGACTTAAGAGGAGGGTGCCCATCATATTAAACATCTGCTGTAGTCGGAGCGAGCGAATAGCTGCATCATCCGAGGGGCCTTCCGTGCCGCAGTTCCAACTATGGTTGTGGTCATGGCCGTCGCGATTCCCCTCACCGTTTGCATCGTTGTGCTTCTCGTTGTACGACACCAGGTCTCGCAGCGTGAAGCCGTCGTGAGCGGTAATATAGTTAATGCTCGCCCAGGGGCGCCGGCCGCGACTGTTGAAGATGTCGCTCGACCCGGAGAGCCGCGAGGCCAGCTCTCCCAGGAGCCCCACATCCCCTTTCCAAAACCGACGAACCGTGTCGCGGTACTTGTCGTTCCATTCGCTCCACCCCGGGGGAAAGCCGCCCACCTGATACCCGTTGGGCCCCACGTCCCACGGTTCGGCGATCAGTTTTGTCCGGGACAGGACGGGGTCCTGCGCCACCACCTCCAGAAACGCCGCGTCATGCTTAACCGTTCCATTTACTCGCGCGAGCGCGGTGGCTAGATCGAACCGAAACCCATCAACTTTCATGATTTCGGTCCAATACCGGAGGGAATCGGTGATCATGCGCATTACCTGGGGATGGTCCAAATTGAGCGTGTTTCCTGTGCCGGTAAAATCCATGTAGTAGCGCGGGGAGTCGGGAACCAGGGAATAGTAGCTGCGGTTGTCGATGCCGCGGAACGAGAGATGCGGTCCCATGTGGTTGCCCTCACCGGTGTGGTTATAGACCACGTCGAGAAAGACTTCGATACCCGCATCGTGCATCACTTGGACGTAGCTCTTGAAATCCTGCAACAGGTGCCGCTTGAGGTAGGCTTGGTCCGGGGCAAAGAACGCGAGGCTGTTGTAACCCCAGAAATTGGTGAGTCCCTGATCTTGGAGATGACGGTCCCGCACAAAGGCGTGCACCGGCAGCAATTCTACTGCGGTAATACCGAGGTCTTGCAGATACTCCACAATCTCCGGATGCGCCAACGCGGCAAAGGTGCCCTTTTCGGCGTTCGGCACCGCCGGGTGGCGCATCGTATATCCGCGAGGATGGAGTTCATAGATGATTGACTGGTCCCACGGTGTATCCGGTTTAGGGCTCCGTCCCCAGGTAAAAGCGTCGTCCACAACCTGACACTTGGGCATAAACGGTGCGCTATCTCTCGTATCGTAGGACCGGTCTTCGTCGGCTGATCCCACCCGATAGGCGAAGAGCGCATCGTGCCAGTGAATCGTTCCGCGCAGACTTCGGGCATATGGGTCGATCAGCAGTTTGTGCGGATTAAATCGGTGGCCCTCTTCCGGGGCGTACGGACCGTACACCCGGTAGCCATAGAGTTGGCCGGGGCGAATATCGGGCATATACGTGTGCCAAATCTCGTGAGTGTATTCTTGCAGGGGAAGGCGGGCGATCTCCCGGCTGCCGCTCTCATCGAATAGGCACAACTCTACCGCTTCCGCATTGGCGGAAAACAGGGCGAAGTTTGTTCCACTCCCATCCCACTTCGCTCCGAGGGGATAGGGCTTGCCCGGCCAGAGCCGGTAATCTCGTGAATGTGGCATCACGAGAAAGGGTATGACATGCGGCGCGGGATGACAACGGCTGAGGGGTGTTGGTGACATCGAGATGATTCGTGATACAAATAGTTAGAGGACGACGGGAATATCTACAGCAGACCGCGCCGTTATATGGTATAAATGGATAAAGTTGGCAACAATATCCGAAAAAACCGCTCATATCAACGTTTAGAGGAGAAGAGACGTCTATAGTTAGTTGACTACCTCATTAGGCGTCTATATTATAAGGCGGCACCTATCGTGATTCTTCCGTATAGCACGGGAAAACACAAAGACCCAAAATCAATATTGGAGGTTCAATGGACGCTGAGACCGGCGCAGATGCGCTCGTCGGAGCACTAGAGCAGCTGGGAGTTGATACCGTCTTCGGGATTCCCGGCATACACAATTTGGATGTATATGATCGGCTCATCGACTCCCGAATTCGCCACATCACGAGCCGCAATGAAGCGGGCGCGGCGTTCATGGCCGACGGCTACGCTCGCGGTATGAAACGGCCGGGGGTTGCCCTGGTGATCAGCGGCCCGGGTTTGACCAACGCACTCACCGCCTTGGGTGAGGCGCGGCATGACTCCGTCCCGCTCCTGCTGATCTCTTCTGATATCCCGCGCCGCTATTCGGGAGGCAGCGCCGGCTACTTGCACCAGCTGGAGGTACCCACCTCCGTCACCCAGGCGGTCACCAAAGAGAGTATTCGCGTCACCGAGCCCGATCGCATCGAGGAGACGCTTCGGTACTTGTATGACGTCGCGCGGACGGGTCGTCCCGGTCCGGTGCATCTCGAGATCCCAATCGATGTATTGCAGGAACGGGTGTCCGTGGACGACGGTCCAGAGATCGCTCAGGCGGCACAGTTTCTCCGTGAAGCCGAGGCGCCGATTATTGTTGCCGGAGGCGGCACCGCCGGCCACGGACCGTTGGTAACCGCCTTGGCGGAGCGGGTGGACGCGCCGGTTGTCACCACCGCCGCCGGCAAAGGGGTGCTACCGGAGAAGCACCCGCTGAGCCTTGGCGGCCGTCTGCACCTGCCCGCCGTACGGCGTGAGCTCCAGCGGGCCGACGTCGTTCTCGTTCTCGGTTCCCAGCTTTCCTCCACCGATCTCTGGGTCGACCGGGTGGCGTTTTCGGGGCGGGTCATTTCGGTCAACGTCGATCATTCCCATATGTATTCCACGGTGGAGCCCACTATCGCGGTCCGTGGTGATATTGCAGACGTGGTGCCGGCTCTCGTGGAGCGGATTCCCCCGGACGGCCGGGGCCACGCCCGGTCTCCTCATGCCGGTGCCATGGTGCAGGAGGTGAAGGAGCGCTGTGCCGGTGAGCTTCCCAATACCCTGGGCCTCCCGGCGGGGACGATCGCCCGCATGCAACACGTATTGGCTGCGCTCTCTGAGTCTCTCGGTCCCGATGGGATTCTCACCGCAGATATGACGACGATCGCCTACTGCGGGATCAGTGAGTACCCCACGGAGATACCCGGCAGCTATCTGCATCCCGCGGGCTTCGGCACGCTCGGGTATGCGCTCCCGGCGGCGATCGGAGTGGCGCTCCGACCAGATCGACGACCCGTGGCGGCCCTCGTCGGGGACGGAGGATTCCAGTTTACGATGCAGGAGTTTGCCGTGGCGGTGCAGGAGCAGTTGTCGATTCCGGTAGTTGTATGGAACGACGGCGGGTACGGTGAGATCCGTCGTGAAGAGGAGCAGCGCCACCCGGGGCGGCGGATCGCCGTTGATAACGTGGGCCCCGACCTGTGCGCCTTCGCACAATCCTACGGAGCGGCGGCGGAGCGTATCGACGATCCGGCGGTGCTGCGGGATCGGATCCAGAATGCGCTCAAGCACCCGGGACCGACGTTGCTGGAGGTACCCGCTCTATGAGTGCGCGTATCCCGGGCGTCCGGCCCACGATTGTGGACGTGAATCCCTATGTCGCAGGGAAAACGATCGAACAAGTAAAGCGGGAGTTAGGCCTCACCGAGGTGGTGAAACTCGGCTCCAATGAGAATCCGTACGCCCCCTTTCCCGAGGCGATGGTGGCGATGCAGGGGGCACTGTCGGCGATCCATACCTATCCGGAGAACAGTTTTGTCGAACTCCGCAACCTCATCGGAGCGGAACACGGCCTCTCCGGCGATCATGTGGCGATCGGCCACGGCGCCGGCGGCATGCTGGAGACGATCGCCCGCGCGTTTATTCAGCCGGGGGATGAGGTGGTGATGCTCAAACAGTCCTACGGTTTGTACCGAGAGATCAGCCGATTCATGGGCGCCGCGGTCCGGGAGGTGTCTCTCAATGACGCCTATCGAGCCGATATCACCGATCTCGCCGCCGCGATTACCGATGCCACAAAGATCGTCTGGCTGTGTAATCCCAACAACCCCACCGGCACCGTGATGGACTCCACCGACCTCACGGCGATACTGGATGCGCTGCCTCCACAGGGCTGGCTCGTAGTGGATGAGGCGTATGCGGAGTTTGCCGCCGAGGAACTCCTGCCGAACACACGGGGGCCGCTGGAGGCGGGTAAGAACATCATGGTGATTCGCACCTTCTCCAAAGCGTACGGTCTTGCCGGTGCACGATTGGGATATGCCCTGGCCACACCGGAGACGATAACCGCTATCGATACCGTGGCAGAGCCGTTCAACGCCAATCGCGTGGGCATTGCCGGAGCCACGGCGCTGCTCGGAACGGGGCGCGCCACGGTCGAGGCAGCGGTGGCCCGTATTCGTGCCGGGCGTGCGTATCTCGAGGCTGAGCTATCCGCCGCAGGATCGGTTGTCACTCCCACCCAGACCAACTTTGTCTTCTTTGAGCTTCCCTCGGATGAGCCCCGAGACGCTGACACCATAACCGACGCACTTCTTCACCGCGGCGTCATCGTACGCAGCGGCAGCCCCTGGGGCTATCCTCGACATCTGCGGGTGACCGTCGGCACCGATTCGGAGAACGAGGTGTTCCTGAAGAACTTTCGGGAGGTACTCAATGGTTGAGTTTCAGAACGTCAGCAAGGTCTACAGCGACGGCACCAAGGCGGTGGACGATCTGACGCTTCAGATCGAGCGGGGGGAATTTGTCGTCTTCATCGGTCCCTCCGGGTGCGGCAAGACCACAAGCCTCAAGATGATCAACCACCTGGAGCCGGCCACCTCCGGTTCCGTGATTGTGAACGGCGAAAAGGTAGATGCCGTTGATCCGGTGCAGCTGCGGCGGAATATCGGGTACGTGATCCAGGAGATCGGGCTCATGCCGCATCTCACCGTAGGGGAAAATATTGCCACGGTGCCGCAACTCTTGGGGTGGTCTCGGAAACGGAGCGCCGCGCGGGTAGAAGAGCTGTTGGCGTTGGCCGGCCTGGACCCGGCGATCTACCGCCATCGTCTGCCGGCTCAGCTCTCCGGCGGTCAGCAGCAACGAATTGGTGTGCTTCGGGCGCTGGCGGCCGATCCGGATGTCGTGCTTATGGATGAACCGTTCGGTGCGCTGGATCCGATCACCAAGGGCAAACTGCAGTCGGAGTTACTGGACCTGCAGCATCAGGTGAAGAAGACCATTATTTTTGTGACGCATGATATTGACGAGGCGCTGAAACTGGCCGACCGGGTGGTCCTCATGCGCCGCGGAAAGATCGAGCAAATGGGCACGCCCGACGAGCTGCAACACGAGCCGGTAAACGAGTTTGTGCGCACCTTTATCGGTGAGGATCGCCTCTCCCAGATCTCCCCGGATGGACCGGTGGACACCCTGATCGAAGAGGCTCCGCTGGTGGTTGCGCCCACCGCCCACCCCAGTACCGTTTTGGAACAGCTGGAAGAGCTCAGCCGTGAGACGGCGCAAATCGTGGACAAGCGGCGGCGCTGGCGGGGCATGGTGTACCTTGCGGATCTGCTGGAGGCGGAGCGCGGGAAGCGTGCTTCGATCGACGGTCTCGGTCGCAACGATCGTAAGCTGACGCTTCCGAAGGCGACGGTGCGTGATGCCGCGGAGCTGCTGGTAGACCTGGACGCGCCGGTACCGGTGATCGGTGAAGACGGAACGTTGCGTGGCGTGATTACCAACAGCGGCGTCGCGCGGCTCACGATCAGTCGCCTGACCCGAGGAGGGACGCCCGCATGAACCGAAGCTTCTTTGACTTGCTCACTACCTATCTCTCTCGAAACTGGCTTCGCGTCCTGGAGCTCACGTGGGAGCACCTCTACATATCGGGAATCGCGTTGGGCCTCACCGTTGCGGTCTGCGTGCCCCTGGGGATTTACCTCACGCGAAACGAGCGGGTTGCTCCGTATGTAATCGCCGTGGCCAACGTATTTCAGACGGTGCCCAGCCTGGCGTTGCTCGGGTTTCTGATCTTCGTGTTTGGAATCGGCAACGACAACGCCGTGGCGGCGCTCTTTCTGTATGCGATGCTGCCGGTTCTGCAAAACACGTACACCGGAATCAAGAACGTGCCGGCACAACTTACAAACGCCGCCCGCGGCATGGGGATGACCGAGTTTCAAATCATGTATCGGGTTCAGCTGCCCTTAGCATTGCCGGTAATCATCTCAGGCATTCGCGTGGCGTCGGTCTGGATCATCGGTACTGCGGCGTTGGCCGCCGCCATCGGTGGAGGAGGGTTGGGCCGCCTCATTTTTTCGGGGCTCTCCGCGATTCGAAATGAGGTGATTCTGGCGGGGGCACTTCCGGCCACGATGCTGGCGTTGATCGCGGACTACGGGCTGCGATGGTTTCAGAACGTGGTCGGGCCGGAGCGGCGAGCGCGGCGGATCGCCCATCGAGAAGAGAAGATAAAAATCAAAGCATAATCGCAACGAAAGGAGTAATACGATGCGAAAGTTTTTAGTTATGATGGTGTTGGTAGCAATGATCGGCGGTATGGCGTTTGCCGGGGGCCAGGGGGAAGGCGAGGCCGCAACGATTCAGGTGGCGGCGCAGGATGTAAATGAGATGGTGGTCTTGGCTCACATGGCGCAGATTCTCATAGAAGAAAACAGCCCGTACAACGCCACAGTAAATACCAGTTTCACCGGGTCTTCCGTGCTGCACCAGGCGATGGAGAGCGACGAGATCGATGTGTATCCCACCTGGACCGGTACACAACTTACCGGCATTCTCCGGTACGAGGGTGATCAGATGAGCGCCGAAGACACCTGGGAGTATGTAAAGTCCGGTTTCGAAGAGGAGTTTGGGTACACCTGGTCGGAGTCGCTTGGGTTCAACAACACCTACATTATGGTGGTTCGGGAAGAGACCGCTGAGGAGTACGATCTTGAGGTTGCCAGTGATCTGGCGGGACACGCCGAGAACTGGACGCTTGCCGGTGATGACAACTTCGATATTCGTTCCGATGCCTATCCCGGTTGGAGCGAGCATTACGGAATCGAGTTTGACGATGTGCTGCCGATGCAGTACGGACTCATTTATCGCGCCGTGGATGCCGGTGAAGTGGATGTGGCGGCCGCCTATTCTACCGATAGCCGGATCGCCCGGATGGGACTGGTGATGCTCCCCGATGACCAGGAGTTCTTTCCCGCCTACAACGGCGCCTACGTGTTCTCCGACGAGGTGATTGAGGAGTACTCCGATGTCATCGAACTGATCAACAGCACCCTCGGTGGTGCAATCTCCACCGAGGAGATGAGCGCCCTCAACGTCCGCTATGACGACGGCGAGGAAGCGGAGGATATCGCCCGCGACTGGCTTACCGAAAACGGCTACATCGACTGATATCTATGGATACGCACACCAATTACGGTCTGTTTATCGACGGCGGATTCCGGGAGGCAGCTTCCGGATCCGCCTTTTCCGTGGTCAGCCCCGCTCACGGGAATGAGCTGGCTCGCGTCGCCGCAGCGGGAGGGGAGGATGTCGATGCTGCGGTGGCTGCCGGTGAGCGCGCGTGGCACCTGTGGTGGAACACCGCCGTGGCCGATCGCGGAACCCTGTTGGCGACGGTCGGCGCACGGATCGCCGACAACCGGGAGCGTCTGGCGCGCGTCGAGTCTCTCGATACGGGGCGTGTTATTTCGGAAACGCGCATGGATATCGACGCCGTGGCGGATCTGTTCCAATACTTCGCCGGCGTGGTCCGTAGCGAAGAAGAATCCGTCAAGCGCCACGACCCCACGCAAATGAGCCTCATCCTCCGAGAACCGTTTGGGGTCGTGGGCGCCATTGTGCCGTGGAACTTTCCGTTTCTCATCGCCGGATGGAAGATCGCCCCGGCACTGGCCGCCGGAAACGCGATCGTCATCAAGCCGGCCTCGTTGACCCCGCTCAGTCTCCTCACACTGGCGGAGATCCTGGAAGATGTACTGCCGCCGGGGCTATTAAACGTGCTGCCCGGGTCGGGATCGGTCTGCGGTGAGGCGATGCTCTCGCATCCCGGCATCCGTAAGCTCAGTTTCACCGGCTCCACCGAAGTGGGACGGCGGGTAGCGGCGCGCGCCGCGGAACGCGTTATCCCCGCCACGCTGGAGCTGGGAGGCAAATCCGCCAATATCGTGTTTCCTGATGCCGATTGGGACCGCGCCCTGGAAGGGGCGGCGATGGCAATCATGATGAGCCAAGGACAGGTGTGTTCCGCGGGGAGCCGGCTCCTGATCCATACGGATATCCATGATCGCTTTCTCCGAGAGCTTGCCCACTTGGTATCCGCGATCACCGTGGGTGATCCCTTGGAAGAAGAGAGCCGTATGGGGCCGATGGTATCGGCAGAACAGCTTGATTCGGTCATGCGGTATATTGAGCTCGGCCGTGAAGAAGGAGCCACCGTTATTACCGGTGGAAATCGCCTGAGCGGTGGCCCCGACGGAATCTATGACGCAGGGCCGTACCTGGCGCCGACGATCCTCTCGGAAGTAGCCGGCAGCATGCGGGTTGCCCAGGAAGAGATCTTCGGGCCCGTTCTGGTGGTGCACCGCTTCTCCTCGGAGGAGGAGGCAGTACAGATCGCCAATGATTCCGTCTATGGACTGGCCGGTGCGGTATGGACGCGGGACATCTCCCGGGCGCTTCAGGTAGCCCAGGCGGTACGGACGGGAACGATGTGGGTCAACGACTACCACCCGGTGGTGAGTGGCTCCCCCTTCGGCGGTTTTGGGGAGTCCGGATACGGACGCGAGGTGCACAAAGCCAGCCTCGAAAGCTACTCGCAGTACAAAACGATCTACATCAACACCGACCGATCGCCCTACGGCTGGTACCGATAGGCGGAGACGTGGGGGAAGCGGTTGCGTGGTGGATCTGCCCGCTCCGAGCTCACCTGCTATGATGTACGCGGGGAGGCGTGCACAAAACGTATAAGCTCCTCCGCCGGCATGGGACGAGCGAAGTAGAATCCTTGCAGGTAGTCGACGTTCAGCCCCGCCACCAATCGCAGTTGTTCCGCAGTACCGATACCTTCGATAACGATCGGTTTTCCCCGGGAGCGGACGGTCTCCACAATACCCCGCAGATATTCAATGTCGGTTGTGTCGGCGCCGAGCTCGGTGACAAAATCTTTGTCGATCTTCACCGTAGATACGGGTAAGTACTTCAGATAGCTCAACGAAGACTGGCCGGTCCCGAAATCGTCAATCCAGATCTCAACTCCTTGCGACTGAATCTCGCTCATTACCGTGACAAACTGGTCTCTGTGCTCTCCCGTTCCGCTTTCCGTGAGTTCCAGTTTGAGCCGAGACGGATCGGCAAGGCCGGTATCTCGAATCGCCTGGCTCACGATCATGGGAAACGTAGGATCCGACAGGTTGGTAGCACTCACGTTGAGCGAAATGAAAAAGTTTGAAAGCTCCTTCATCGCTACCAGCTGACGGCACGCACTATACAGCGCCAGTTTGTCGATGGGGGCGATGAGCCGACTGTCCTCGGCCAGGGCAATGAAGGTAGCCGGCTCTAACATCCCTCGGGTTGGATGGTTCCAGCGCATCAGCGCTTCCGCCCCGGCTACAGTGTGATCGCCGTGGACGATCGGTTGGTAGTAGAGTTCCAGCTCGTTCTGCTCAAAGGCGCGCTGTAGGCCCGTCTTAAGCGTCAGGCGATCACTCGCTTTCTGGTGGGTGACCCGGTCATAATAAAGAAACGGCTCGTCCTGCTGTTCCGCCTCAATCACGGCGGAGTTGGCACAGTTGAACAGCTCGTCCGCATCGGTGGTGTCGTCCGGAAAGACGGCGATCCCCACGTGACACCCCGGCGCAAGATCGAGCCCGCGGAACCGGTAGGGTACCGTGACGGCGCTGTGAAGCTTCTCCGCCACTAGAATCGCGTCAAGCCGTGTTGCCAAGTCTGGAAGCAGCACCACCAGATTCGTTCCCTCCCAGCGGAATACGTAATCGCTCTTTCTCACCGTCTCCCGTATGCGAAGGCCGCTGTTTTCCAGCAACAGGTCGCCCACGTGGTGACCGTGCATCTGGTTGATCTGCTTGAAGTCCCGCAGCATAACGAACAGCAGCGCTATCGGGGGGGTGCCCGACCGGCGGGCACGTGACAGTTCTTGCTCCACGATCAGTCGCAGAGACCGGCGACTCAGCAGGCCGGTTACCGGGTCTTGCTCGGCAAAGGGGGGCGTATTGCGATCCATCACCACCGGGACGCGCCGCACCAGCAGCACGAACGTGCCATCCTGGACTAAGCTCATCTCAATGGAGGCTCGCCGATCCGGTCCGGCACCAAATATTGAATCTGCCGTGACCACGGTGGAGGATGTGGAGCCGACCCGCTGCAGGGCGGTTGCCAGTTCCTCGCGGTGCTGGGGATCACAGAGGTCGGAGACGTTGGTGTCGGTAAGAACATCACCCCCTCCGGCCATAAGCTCCCGGGCGGCGGTATTGGCGTAGTGCACACGGCCGGTTCGGTCCAGCAGCAGTACCGCCTCAGAAACGATGTCAATCGCGTCGGTAAAGAGAGAACTCTCCATGAAGGTTAGTATACGTCACGAATATTCAATTTGGTAGGGGAAGAAAGGTGTGTTCTAGGCCGGCGACTTTTATGTCGTCGAGAGCCACGGTATGATAGGGGTTGTGCGTGAAGAAGAGTTGATCGAGCAGTCCCTATCCCAATGGACCACTGATGGCCGGGCCGCAGTGGTCGCCACGATCTGCCGAGTGCGGGGCTCATCCAGCCGGCCGGTGGGAAGTCGTATGGTGATTTCCGCGGATGGTGACTTTGTCGGGTCGGTAAGCGGCGGCTGTGTAGAAGGAGACGTTGCGCGGCAGGCTCAAGCAGTATTGCAGGACCGTGTTCCTCGTACCCTGGAGTACGGACCGGTATCTGATCCATTGCTGGAAATCGGACTCAACTGTGACGGGCGGATCGATGTAATTCTGGAATATGCCGATGCAGATTCCCGACTGTTGGAAGCCGTGTATCCGCCGGTAGGGCAGGCCGCGGTGACGCGGTATCGTCCAGTTGGAAACGGCGGCGTCGTGGAAGTTATGCATTACCAAGAACCGGTAGACGCGGAGGGTCCGGAGAACCCGTGGCACCGTACGGTGAACGACGGGGAAAGGGAGTGGGACGAGCTCGTGGAGCCGCGGATGCCCAAACCACTCTTGCTCATCGTAAGCGCCGGACCACCGGCAGCACCCCTCGCCGTTTTCGGGAGGGAAATGGGGTATCGAGTAGTACTGAGCGATCCGCGCGAAATGTACGCGCGGCACGAACTGGTCCCCGCCGCCCATGAGGTTGTCTGTTGCTGGCCGAGAGATCTACCGGAGATTGTGGGGGTGGGAGCCGGCGGCCTCGGGCCGCGGTGCGCGGTGGTCTCGCTTAATCATGAACCGCGATTTGAAGACGATCTCTTTCGGATGCTGATGAGTCAGCCCTCAGTGGGGTATCTGGGCGCCATCGGAAAGCGACGGCGCCACGAAGAACGACGTGAGCGACAGCACCGTGAACGCTTCGATCTGGACCGGCTCCCTGAGATTCATACGCCCATCGGGCTTGATATCGGCGGCAGAGCGCCGGAGGACATCGCCCTGGCGATAATCGCCGAGATTCGGGCGGTGCGCCATGGGGCCGGCGGCGGATTCCTCGCCGCCCGGAAGAGCGCGCGGTCACCACTTTACTCACGGTATGGAAACAATTAGTTTTATGTACATGAAATATAAGACGATATATGGAGTAGTAATCGGTGTACTTCTATTGGTAGGTGTTGGGACGGGCGTCGGGGCGCAGGATGTCCAAGAAGATCCGCTGGCGGGCCATCCGGATGTGTGTTCCGAGGACCTTGATCTGGCGCAGGTTCGAGATGTGTCCGTCCAATCTTCCGGGGCGGGACTGCGGTTTTCCGTGACGGTGGAGCACAACGATAATGGGTGGGACTACTATGCCGACGGCTGGGTAGTGGTACATCCTGAAGACGGTACGGTGTTTGGGGAGCGAGTGTTGGCACATCCCCACGACAATGAGCAGCCGTTCACCCGATCACTGTCCGACGTATCGATTCCCAACGACGTAGACGAGGTGCTGGTGGTGGCACGCAACAATGTGCGTGGCTTCGGCGGTTGTGGACAACTCGTGTCCGTGCGGTAATCTCAGTCGTGAGTTTCGCCTCGGGTTCCTGGACCGTTATACCTCAAAGCCCCGCAGCATGCGGTCCTGGATCGTAGCGGCTACACGGAGTTGGTTGTTTCCCTCCGTGACGGCCTGCACCGCAGCGGCGATCTCTTGGTTGGCGGTGACAACCTCCTGCAGGCCTGATCTCAGGGCATCCAGCCGCTCTTTGAATTGATCCGCCGAGTGTCCAACGCTGGAGATGTGCTCTTTGATTTCCTCCAGCTCCCGATCAATCGTTGTCATGTCACTGCTGTTTTCCTGAACCGCGGTATTAATCTCCTCAAAGGTACCGTGAATTTCCGTGGCGGCGGCCCGATTGCGCTGCATATATTCCATACTGGTAGAGACCGTGGCGTGGACCGCTTCAATCTCCGAAATGATGGAGCTCAACTCCGTTTCAATGCGGGAGCTCGTCTCTTGAGACTGAGCGGAAAGCCCGCGAATTTCATCGGCCACAACCGCAAAGCCTCGTCCCGCTTCGCCGGCGCGCGCGGATTCGATTGCGGCGTTCATCGCGAGCATATGGGTGCGGTCACCAATATCCTTGATCGCTTGGATCAGATTCGCAACATCTCGTGACCGGCTGGAGAGGCGCTCTACCACCTTGGAGGTGCTGGTAACCGCCTGGACCGATTCGTCGGTTTCGTTGACGCCTCGCTGCACGGTGGTAGCTCCCGTGTCGGCGAGGTCGCGAATCGTTCGGGCCCGCTCCACGATCGTAGCCATTTCGTGCACCAGATTATCGATGGAGCGGCGCAAGGTGTCGGAGGCGGTTGCGATCTGTCGTCCGGTCTCATCTTGATGGTGCGCATCTTCCTGAAGCTGCTCCACTGCGGTGTCCACCCTGGACACTGCCGCCTGTGACTGCTCCGCACTGGCAGAGAGGCGCTTACCGGTATGAGCTACGCGCCCGGCTTGTTCGCGTACGCCGGCGATCATCTCCCGCAGTGAGGCCGGTTCCTGATTGTAGGTCGCAACGACGACACCGCGCTCCGCCACCTCGTTGATTGTGGGAATGAGTCGGTCTGAGAACACCGGCACCACGATCCCGTGGGCCCCCCCGTCGGCGGCGCGACGGATCATGCGATGCCACTGCTCCAGATCATAGGGCTTTGACGGATCGTCCGGAAGCGATACCGTGACGCGCGTGCCGCGCTGCGCCAGAACCTGGCCCGCTTCTTCGGCGCCTTGCTTTACCGGAGGCCA
>JBMCMH010000062.1:0-15481 GCA_048614515.1 Alkalispirochaeta sp.
GCACAAAAACGTCGTCGCTACCCTCAACCTCTTCTTTGGTTCCGAGAATCACCACTGCGGAGTAGCCGTTTCCGGCGGGAATATCATCGATTTTCACGGTGGCACCGCCGTCGCCGACGGGAGTCTCAACGAAGTTACGACTGGAGGGTGAACGCGCGGAAGTGGGTGCCAGACGGTACTCGGCGCCGTTGCTATACATCCAGACCCGGGCGTGGGTCACGTTCCTGTCAGAATCAAAGTCCTCGCCTTCAACGGTAATGGCGCTCCCGCTGATCGACGCCTCCGGGGCGCTCACCGAAAAGGTGATTGAGCCGCTCTCGTCCTGCGGTTCGAGGATACATCCCGCAAGCAGCAGTATCACCGCCGCCGCGGCAACTATTCGAATGGTTCGGATGACATTGTTACTCATACCATCCTCCTTATTGGATCTCGATCACGACGGATCCGCGAGTTGCCCGCGGCCCCGGGGGAACGGTCACGATTCCACCGGAACCGGTGGTATCTTCATCATCGCTGCCCGCGCCGATCGGGCTGGTGTCGGTGGAACTATCTCCATTCGCCTCATCGGCCGGACTGGAGGGGGACCCCGGCTCTCCGGACGTGCGACTCCGCTGGCCGGCGGTCACCGAGCGTTGCTGACCGTAATTGTTCACGAAGGCAACTTCACCTTCGCTCACCTCCAGCTCTTCTCCGTCGAAGCTGAAGTCGGTACCGCGCACCGCAGCGGTGGAGATCGGACTACGCACCTGAAAGTCCTGCGAGCGCCCGTCGGTGGAGCGAACCTGAGCGCGCATACGGCCCACGTTCAGATTGAGCTTGGTCTCCACGCTGTCACTCCGCTCAACGATCTCTTCAAATTCCATACGGGTGAGTTGGTCCACCTCAACCGTTGAGCCGCCGACCCGAATCTCGGCGGAGGCGTTAAACCCCGTGGAGATCATGGTATTTCGTGCCAATTGCATACCGACTTCGGCCGGTGTCCATGACCCGCCGTCCGCTGGTCGAACCTCTACCTTGCCGGAAATTTCAGAAAACTCCGCCTGCGCCCACACTCCCGTGGTGGCGATCAGCAGAGCAAGTGCCGCGATACTGCCCCTCTTCATGGCGATCCTCCTCGAAACTCGATACTCGACAAATCAGAAACTCAACGACGCACTCAATCGCACACGGTAGTCGAAGCTATTGGTGCCGTCTACGCGCACGTCGTCGTTGGCAAACAGGAAGCCGGTGGTAAGACCGAGGCCCACATCGCTCAAGGGACGCCACCGGATATCGAGATCGATCTCGCTACCCAGATACATTCCGTCGGCGTTGGCATCCACGTCGGATACCGACACCGCTCCGGACCCGGCGGAACGGAAGAAAGTGTACAACACCGCCCGGGTTTGAAGGGAGTCAAGAATCCCATCAGACGCCGAGAAGGGCTTCATACTGTAAGATACCTCCCCAACGGTAGAGTTTCCACTTTGCAGTCCAAATACCGCCCCGCGTGCCGCCGGTGTGACTGCGGTGAACATGGTGGCCGTTCCCGCGGAATTTCCCTCAGTAAAACTCGCGTAGTCCGAGTCTCCGGAACTGTAAACCGCTCCCACCGAAGCGACCGAAGAGTAGAAATTCGGTATGAAGTACTGCACCGTTCCGTCTACCAGGTGGCCCACGATCGGCTTGTACTGGTACGCGTCATCGTCGCCTTCGTCATCCGGCAGGAGCCCAATCGTGCGACCGCTGTTAAACACATACGAGAGGGAATAGAACAGCGAGCTCACCCCCGGTATGGGGCCGTCCATCGTAAGGATTGCATACTGGGTGTCCAGGAGTCCGCCGACGGCGGCGCTCTCTTGGGCTTGAGCCTGGGTAGCACCTTCCTGAATGACCGAGTCGGGGTCGCGCAAATCCTGCTGAAAGGCAAATCCCAGCGACACGTTCTGCCCGGCCACGAGCTCCGGAAACGCCACCGTTCCTCGTCCCAACAATCGGGGCGGCCCGAAGTACACATCGGTGTCGTCGGCGTCTGCGGAATCTTGCTGACTCATCGAGACCTGAGAGAACTCCTTGTTCAGAAGACCGGTATACCCGACGCCGATCTCGATCTCGCTGGATACGCCGCTGATACTAACATTTACGCCGTCCACCGTATGACTCATCACCTGCCCGGTAGGATCGGCCAGATTGAACCGCCCAAACCGGGTGCCCAGCTGGATCAGTCCCCCCCGCTGCTCCACGGTGCGTTCGATATCGTCGTCGGTAAAATTGATGACGTTGCGGACATAGAACTTTTCTGCGTCCACGGCAAACACCGGTTCCGAATTGAAGGTGGCTGCCGCCTGCGAGACAAACTCCCACCGTTCTCCCAGGGGAGCCGTGAGATACAGAACCAGACGCTCAGTATTGACGAACGGTTCGTCATCGGAGCCCTCCGAGACGGACTGCACGGTGTTGGTAGAGGTGAGGCTGCCACCCCAATCCAGCGCCGCGGCTTGTCCAAACGCGCCTACCGTAATTACCGTCGCCAGGAGAACCGTTATACAAATCCGTATGAGACCGGTCATCGCCCACCTCCGTGTTGGTTGAGATAGACGCTCATAATGCGGGCCACCGCGTCTCCACTCAGCTCCTCGCCGACAGCGCGTCGCGATCGGGTCCATCCCTGATACACCACCTCCCGGGCAGCGTACCGAGGACCGGGAATGAGCCGGTACATGAGTCCCCCGGGAATACCAAACGAATCTGTGAGTAGATAGGCGTACTCACCAAAGCGAATCGGCTGGTCCGGGCGGGCTTCCGCGGATAACACGCCGCGTTCCTGCGCTACCGATACCGCCTGCGCCGGTGTCGCGTCTTCCTCGATGATCCCCGCTGCGGTAAGGACCAAGTAGGCGGCGGAACCGGTCTGCGCGGAATCTTGCGACAGCAAGCGGTCGATCTCTTCATTGGATTGCGCACGGAGTATCCCCGGAACGAACAACACCACCATTCCGAGAATTGCCGCGAGCCGTCGTGTTGGTTTCATACATCTGTCTCCTGGCGTGCTCGAATATGATACATTATAGTTTCAGACAAGAATGTTTGCAAAGAATTGTGAAGTGGGGTAAGCGGTGAATATCAAACGATTTGTAATTTGGGTCCTTCCCGCAATCCTTTTGGTAGTATTTGGTGTGCTGGAGATTACCGGTGTGTTTCTTCCGGCGGAACACGCCGTCTATGATGCCTGGCTCCACCTCAAACCGTCCGTGGAAGAGCGCGAGGAGCTGCTGTTTCTCGACGTGGATGACTTGGCGATTTCCCGGGTGGGAGTGTGGCCGTGGTCACGGGAGATTATGGCGCGGGGGCTTATCACGCTCACCGAGTTCTCCGCGGGACCCGTCGTCTTCGATATCGAGTATGTGGACACGGCGCCCCTCGGGGTAGACGGGCAGGTACTCCGCAATCAAATTCCCAACACCTTTGATGACGAGTTCGACAACCTCACGGAGAACATTGAAGGACTCCTTCAGGCGATCGCCGCCGGGCAGATTCCCCCGGAGGACGCCCCCGATTTCTTTGAGGACCTGCAAGAATTGGCCGATCAGTCGGAAGACACACTCCTCCGGCGCGTCGAGGACATCGTCCGGGATAACGACACCGTTCTCGGAAACGCCGCAGCCGCCAATGGTAACGCCTGGTTTACGGTAAACGTCATTCCCGATGCGGAATCGGACGTTCCCGAAGAGCGAGTGGATTTTGCGATGGAGGAGGCACCGGTAGAGAATATCTTCGGTGACAATCAGTTCATCCTCGATGGGCAGGGACTGCGCCCGACCATTGAGCCGATTCTTGACGGCGGCAAGGGGGCGGGGTTCCCCAATGTGATTGTTGATGAAGACGGAATTCGACGAAGAATCGAACTGTTCCGTCGCTACGAGGGCGAATGGTTTGGGCAGTTGGTGTTTGCCCCCTTCCTGGATTGGGTGGGATCACCGGATATCGAAGTTCGTCGTGATCGCATCACCCTGAGGGAAGCGCAGTTTCCTGGGGAGGAAGAACCGCGCGATGTCCGTATTCCCTTGGCCCCGGACGGCACCTTGCTCTTGAATTGGCCCAAGAAGAGCTATCTCGACAGCTTCCGCCATCTCTCCTACTACGAACTGATCTACCACCAGCAACTACTGGAAGACCTGGCCTTCAATCTGGACATTATGGAGGAATCGGGATACCTACAGTACCACGAGGGTGATCGGGATCTCCTGCGCGCCTGGGAGTACGCCCAGGGCTTGGTAGAAGAGACGTTGGAAACGGGCGACGAGAATCCTCTGGCAGAACTCCCTGAGATCCACGAGTACTACTTGTCGGAGGTGGGGGCGTTTCTCGATGGTCCCGCGGAGGAGGCGATTCTTGCCGATGTTCGTAATGCGTTGGATGATCCCTCGGTCTCGGGCGAGACAAGGGAGTCTTACCAAGAACTGGAAGCGGAAATTCCCGGCGTCTTTGAAAGCACGCGTAACGTGTACAACAATCTGGTGGATACTCGAGAGGTTCTGGCTCAAGCGGTGGAGGATTCCTTTATCATCATCGGCTACACCGGCACCGGCACCACCGATATCGGAGTAAACCCCTTTGAGAACGAATACGCCAACACGGGAACCCACGGAGCGGTGGTGAATACCATTCTCACCCGGAAGTTCATTGATGAGATTCCCCTGTGGATCAGCATCGTGGTGGCGATCCTATTGACGACCGTATACGTATTAGTGAGCAGGAACCGCTCTGCCAACGTATCTCTGGGATTGGGATTCACCGGTGCCGGGCTGGTGGTGGCGGCATCGGCCGGCATGATGGTAACCACCCGGCTGTTCTTTCCCATCCTCACACCGGTCTTATCGATCCTCGGTGCAGCGGTGGGGCAAAGTGTTCTCAAGTATATTGAAGTTGCGAAGGAGAAAAACTACATCCGCAACGCCTTCAACCACTACCTGAGTACCGACGTCATCAACGAGATTCTCGACGACCCCTCGCGCCTCCGATTGGGTGGTGAGAAACGGCAGCTCACGGCGATGTTTACCGATGTAAAGGGATTTTCCGCAATTTCCGAAACGCTGGATCCTGAAGAGCTGGTAAAACTGCTTAACCGATACCTGTCGGAAATGAGCGACATTATCCTGCAACTGCAGGGAACGATCGACAAGTTTGAAGGGGACGCGATTATCAGTTTCTTTGGTGCCCCGATACCGTACTTGGACCACCCCTCCCGGGCGTGTCTGGCGGCGGTCCGCATGAAGAAAATCGAATCCTACCTCAACGACCATTTCCTCAGTGAGCAACTTTCCCCACATCCGCTGGCGACGCGAATCGGTATTAACACCGGCGAGATGGTGGTGGGGAATATGGGTACCGCCAACCGCATGGACTATACAATTATGGGGCACTCCGTGAACTTGGCTGCCCGCTTGGAGGGGGTCAACAAGCAATACGGCACGTGGATTCTCGCCAGTGAGCTCACCTACCGGGAAGTGGAAGACGAATTTGCCGCCCGCAAGCTGGACCGGGTGCGGGTTGTCGGTGTCTCGGAGCCGGTACGGCTCTTCGAGATCATCGACGAGTCATCCCAACTTCCGGAAGAGCAGCGCCAGCTCTTGGACGAGTTTCATCACGGTTTGGAGCTCTTCGAAGCGCGGGAATTCGGGGAAGCCGGCGGGCACTTTTCGCGGCTCAATCGCGAGTTTCCCGACGACGGTCCCAGCAAGACCTATTTTGACCGATGTACGAGATTCCAAAAGGAGCCACCACCGGTCACCTGGGACGGTGTATTTAACCTGACCAGTAAGTAGTTCCGTTAGTACTTTTGGCGGAATGACGGCAATAGTCCTCGAACGAGCTCGTACGCTCCGGGAGTATCGCTTGGATACTCCCGCGGTTGAATACGGCCATGTACTGATTCGCGTTGAATACGCGTGCGTCTTAGACGACGACTTGGACGCGTTCTACTATGGCTATGGCAAGGTGCCGCGCGTCTTTGGAAGCGCGATGGTGGGAACCGTTGTGGCGGGCCCGAAAGCAGGTCGGATCGTTCCCTTTCGTGGGAGCGGTGCAGGCGGTGCACTCGGTGCCGGCACGCGGGTGATGGGATTCTTTGACGATACGCAGGATGGGGCGCTGCGGGACTACGCGGTTGTTCCGGAAGACCGATGCCACGTGCTACCCCCGGACATCCGTGAAGATCGGGTACCTCTCATTCCGGACGCTGCTCGGGCCGCCGGCATAGTACGCCGGTTGGGGATCGCCCCCGGACAGACGTTGGTGGTACTCGGCGCCCGGGCCACTGGTGTAGTACTCTCACTCATAGCTCAAGCGGCGGGGGCCACCGTAGTTCTGGTGGACCCCAGCCGATCTCGTCTCAATGGTGCGGAGGAACTTGGTGTTCACCATACGATTAATCCGATCGCTGCCTCGCTTCCGGAAGAACTGGATTGGTTCATTGGAGGCCGGGTGGATTTTGTAGTCGACACTTCCGGTGACCCGGAGTTTATGCCGGCGGCAGTTGCCTCGCTGCACCGCGGGAGCGTCCTCGGGCTCACGGGGCCGATGGATTACCCGTTCAACTTGAGCGAGATCGCGGAGACAGGTATCTGTATCCAGGGCCTCACGGAGACCGAGCCCGCCGGCGCGGCCGCCGTTGACCTCGCGCGCGATTTGCCGTTGGAACGCCTGGTGTCGCGTTCGGTGCCCTTCGTCGAAATTCCAGCCGTTGTACCGGTGGTTATGCGAGAACGAGGAGCGTTTCTCCGGTTGGTGGGGTACGCGCCGTGACGCAGTACACCACCCTCCGGCGGGCCGCACCACAGATCTCCCTGATGGCGGTCATGATCTTTCTATCCATGTACTCGCGAATGGTGATGTCGCCGCTGTTGGTGTTTATCCAAGAGGCGTTGGCTGTGGGGCCCGCCGCGGCGACTCGCCTGTTTCTTCCCCAATCGGTGGCATACTCGGGGGCGATGGTGTTGTCCGGATTTCTCGCCGGGAGTGTCGGCCATCGGCGAACGATCGCCGCCTCCGGGGCGGTGCTGGGGATCGGTCTCATCGTGGTGGCCGTGGGGAACAGTCTGGCCGTGATGCATCTGGGTTTTGGAATGATCGGTGCGGGAGCCGGGTTATATCCACCCTCCGGAGTGGCGAGTCTCACCGGAATGGTCCATCCTGACATTCGCGGAAAAGCGATCGCGATTCATGAGGTGGGCCCCAACAGCGCCTTTGTAATCGCACCGCTCATCGTGGCGGCGGGCGTCTATCTGGGCAACTGGCGCTGGGTACCGGGTCTCTCCGGAGTTGCAGCGATCGTGATGGCGGTGACGTTTGACCGGACCTCCGTTGCGGGGGGAGTGAAGGCCGAGCGGCCCCAACTCGACAATTTGAAACAGCTCTTCACCAAACCGGAGTTCTGGGCGATCACGGTATTTTTTTCGGTGGCGGCGAGCTCCACGGTGGGAGTGTTCTCAATACTGCCGACGTTTCTCATCGGAACCGAGGGGTACCCCGTGGGGGTGGCCAATTCAGTTATCAGCATCTCTCGAATCAGTGGTATCGGGATGCTCTTTGTCTCGGGGATTCTGGTAGACCGAATCGGGGTACGGAGACTCATTGGCGGAGTTCTGGCGATCACGGGCGTGCTTACGGTCGGCATTGGCGCCCTCACCGGAAACGCCATGCTCGCAGCGGTGGCGTTACAGCCGATCATTATCGCGGCGTTTTTTCCCGCCGCCGTCAGCGCAATCGCCGACATTGGACCTCCGGAGATGCGGGGAATCGCCGTATCGTTCATGATTCCCATGGTGAATATCATCGCAAGTGGCGTGTTTCCCACCCTGATGGGGTTTCTCACCGAGCGGGATCTGGTGCGCGCCGGTTTCGTAGGACTCGGCGTGGTGATGCTCACCACGCTTATCCTGTTGCCGATGCTACCGGATCACCGCCCGGCTCCCGTAGCGCCTACTCCCCCTGACCCAGCGAGAAGCCGCGCTCCCCATCAAAGAAGTACAAGTTCTCCGTCTTAATCACTTCGTAGCCACCCTCGGTGAGGACGTTCATGAGGGTGGTGACGTCCCGGTGTGCCACCGGCTTATAGTCAGTCTGCTCGCCGGCGGGGATGGTTTCGGAACTGACAAAGCGACAGCGCCAGTGGTCGGTGAGAAACGTCTCGGGAAACCCTTCAGGATACACTTTGACGCCACGGTTGGTGATCATCTTTAGTTTGAGGGCGCTCCCAGCTTCCCGAGCCAGCCGTTCCAGATCGCTTCCGATTTTGTTGGCGTCCATCGGTTCGCTCACCCAGTCCACAAAGAGGTCCGCCCCCACCAGTGTCTTGGTACCGGTCTTGCGAGAAAAGGCCGGAATGGAAATGCGCGTATCCTGACTACTGTCGATACTCCAGGGCCGTAGGCGCTTTGGGGTGCGGCCGAGACGTTCAATAATTGCATCGGCAAACTCTTTCGTTCCCACCAAATGCGCGCTGTGGCCGGGGCGGTAGATGTCCGCAGTGTGCTGTCCGTCCTCAATCGTTGTGAGCCAGGCGTTGTAGATCTGCTCCGCCACCGGGGCCTGGCCGATGTGCACCAGCATCTGCAAGGCGCCGTTTATGAGCCCGCTGGGATTGGCCACGTTCTGGCCGGCGATGTCCGGCGCGGAGCCGTGGATCGCCTCAAACATCGAAACCTCGGTGCCGATGTTGGCGCTTCCCGCCATTCCCACCGATCCGCTCACCTCAGCCACCACGTCGGAGATGATGTCTCCGTAGAGGTTGGGGGTAACGATCACGTCGTACCGCTCCGGGGCGGTGGCAACCCGAGCGGTCCCGATATCGATGATCTGCTGGGCCGCCTCGATCTCCGGGTATTCTTGTTTGATCTCATCAAACACCGTGTGAAACAGCCCGTCGGTAACCTTCATGATATTGTCTTTAATCATGCAGGTGACTTTCTTGCGGTTGTACTTTCGGGCGTACTCAAAGGCGTACCGAATCACCTTTTCGCTCCCCGGACGGGTGATGAGCTTGAGGCACTGCGTTACGTCCCACGTTTGGCGATGCTCAATCCCCGCGTACAGGTCCTCTTCGTTTTCGCGAACGATGACCACATCCATGTCGGGGTAGTGCGTCTCCACGTATGGATTAAACGATTCCACCGGCCGGACGTTGGCAAAGAGCCCGAGGGACTTGCGAATCGTAACGTTGAGGCTCTTGTACCCTCCACCCTGTGGGGTGGTGATAGGTGCCTTAAACAACACCTTGGTGCGGCGGATTGAGTCCCACGCCGCCGGTTCAATACCGGCCGAGTTCCCCGCCAAGTAGACCTTCTCTCCGATCTCAATGAACTCCGGTTCGATCTGTGCCCCCGCCGCCTCAAGAATGCGCAGCGTGGCCTCCATAATCTCCGGACCGATACCATCTCCCCGTGCTACCGTAATCGCCTTTTTCTGACTCATGCGCATAACTATACCGCTCTCACTTACACAGTTGCAAACCGGTGCACAGTTGCAAACCGGTCACCACCGGTGTACCGTGGGAAGCGTACATGACACGGGTGCTATTCGCCATTGATAATTCCGCTGAGCAAACTCTCTTCCAACAGGTTGTGGCCGACGCCGAATATCCCATACACATGGTGGTTCCCGCAAACATTGCCGAGGCAGACGCCGCGATTCGCGCAGACACGGTAGATGTCATCGTTACGGATTTCGCGTTTCACAACGGGGGATTTGCGGAGTGGCTCTTTCTGTGGCAGCACCCGTTTGTAATCCTGGCAGATTGGGGCGAATACGAGCGAGTCCGAGAGATCATTAGTGATCAGACCTCCGATTTTGCGATCCGAGATGATCAGTTGCGCCACATTCGATTCCTACCGCTCGTCATTCGCAAACTCTTAAACAGTCGGGAAGCGATCGAGCGCCACAATATTACGCTCCGCATGACTGAGGAGCGCTACCGGGAGCTGGTGCAGGCGCTCCCGGACATCATTTATTCACTGGACGATGGTGGACGATTCACGTTCATTAACGATTCGGTCCGCCGTCTGGGATGGAATCCCGTGGAATTAATCGGCCGGCATTTTAGCGTGATTCTGGACCCGGAAGATGTGGAACGGGTGAGCCGCGCGCATGTCCTGAAAACCTACGAGGGTCGGGAAACCGGCGACGAGCACGCCCCTAAGCTGTTTGATGAACGCCGTACCGGAGAGCGGCGCACCCGCGATCTGCTGGTTAAACTAAAACACAAAGATGATCCCGTGGACACCACGGAACTGTTCGGATCCGTCATCGCCTATGGAGAGGTGAATGCGGTGGGATTCATCGCATCGGGAAGCGAGTTTGGGGAGCCCGGATCGGTTGGTATTATCCGCGATGTATCCCAGCGACAACAGGCGGAAGAGATCGTTCGGCGGAGTCTTCAGGAGAAGGAAACGCTTCTCTCCGAGATTCACCATCGCGTAAAGAACAATCTGCAGGTGATATCAAGCCTACTCAATCTCCACGCCGGCACGATCTCCGACCCGGCGGCGCTGAGCCAGTTTATCGATGCTCAGATGCAAATTCAGTCCATGGCGCTCGTCCATGAGCACCTGTACCAGAACGAATCATTTGAGAGTGTGGATATCCGGCCCTACGTGACGAGCTTGTGCCGGCACCTCTACGACGTGTACGGTGCCTCGGAAGAGCGCATTCGACTTGATATTGATATTGAGTCGCTTTCAATCACGATGCAACAGGCGATGCCGGTGGCGCTCCTGTTGAACGAACTGGTGTCCAACAGTCTCAAATACGCGTTTCCCAACGATACCACCGGCACGATCCATATTCGGATTCATGTGGTGGCAACCAATGAGATAGAGGTGCGGGTGGAAGACGACGGCGTGGGACTACCGGAGAACTTTGACATCGCTTCGAGTCTCAGCCTGGGACATACACTCATTTACAGCCTCGCCCACCAACTGGACGGAACGGTCCGATTGGACGGCGACGGCGGCACTCGGTTTTGCCTCCGCTTCCCACTGTAGTCGGGGTTCACTGCCCGCCCACCGTACCGGCTGTCGCCGGCATCCTTACCCCTACATGATCCGACGTTGGTAGGGTACACTCCCGATATGCGTAGAATATTTCGGGAGCCGAAGCGATTCGGTCCCCTTTTTATCGTATTCACCCTTCTGCTGGCGATAGTCATGAGCGGATGCTCATCCAACGACGAACCGGTAAATGACTCGGCACAACTGCTGGGAACCATTCTGCAAATATCGATTCGTGACGGCGGCTACTCCACCACGCTCACCGATCGCGCCTTTGAGCGGGTGGCCGAGATTGAACGGCGCATGAGCACCTCAGAAGACGATTACGACACAACTGAACTCCTCGAGGTGAATCGGGCGGCCGGCGACGAGGCCGTGGCAGTGTCGGAAGACACCTTCGAGGTGCTGCAGGCGGCGCTGGAGTTTTCTCAGATATCCGACGGGGCGTTCGACGTGACGATCTGGCCCCTGGTGCGCCTGTGGGCTATCGGCTCTGGGGGCACCGAGGTACCGCCGGAGGAGGAAATTGATGCCGCCCGCAATGCCGTTGATTACCGGCTACTGGAACTGAATGCCGAGGAGCAGAGCGTCTTCCTCCCGCGGGATGGCATGGGGGTCGACGTCGGGGCGATCGCGAAAGGGTACGCCGCAGATGAAGCGGCCCGCATTCTTCGGGAAGCCGGTGTGGAGCACGCGCTCCTGGACTTCGGCGGCAATATACTCGTAATCGGCAATAAGCCGGACGATACCCTCTGGCGAATCGGCGTACAGCGCCCCGACGCCGAGCGTACACGTTATCTGGGCATCGTCAGTGCCGCCGACAAGACGGTGGTCACCAGTGGGCCGTATGAGCGGTTTTTCGTGCAGGATGGTGTGCGCTACCACCACATTCTCGACACGGATACCGGCTTTCCCGCGCGAAACGGCATCGAACAAGTAACGATCATCGCCGATCGGTCCATTGATGCCGATGCGCTCTCCACGGCCACCTACGTCATGGGTATCGAGGAGGGTCTCGCCCTGGTGGAATCCCTGGACGGCGTGGAAGCAGTATTTATTACGGAAGACCAGTTGGTACACATGTCCACCGGCGCGGAAGATTACTTCGAGCTCACAGACGATGAGTTCAGCATGGCTGAGGGGTAAGCAGCGCGGCCCTAGAACGCCGTGGCGTCCACTCCGGAGCCGTCGGCGGCAGCCTCACCGGTGACGCTAATAAACACGCGGTTGGGTAGACACGCCGCCCACTGCCCCGCCTCGGTAAGTTCACCAGCGGCGATGCAGATCTTGTCGCGGCACGGAGACTCGGTAAAGCGCACGGAGCCGTTGCCGATCTCCACCACCGTGTCCCCCAGCGGCCCGGTGAAATGGAGCACCTGTTCTTCTTCCAGGCTATAGATGAACGTTCCCGCGTCGGACTTCACCTCTACCGTGGAAGCGGGTCCACCCTGGCCCACGGCGAACACGGAAAACGCCACGATCACCGCCACCGCCACCACAAAGACCACCGCGTCATAGGGGCGCAGTTTGAGGTTCTTCAGAAACTCGATGATTACGCGGCGTCGCGGTTCGCTCATGTGTTATCTTCCACCCGTATCTTCGGACCGGCGATACGCCTCAGCCTTTTTTCTTCTTGTCCCGGATGTAGATGTTGTGGGCGGGGCTATTCTCCATAGGCCGCTCGTCCACTTCAAAGAGCTGCATCGCCCGGATCAGTTCTCCAAGCTTCTTGTACCCATAGTTCCGCGGATCAAAATCAGGATTACTGTTGGCGACTTTCTGTCCGACGATACCGAGCGAGGCCCACCCCGTATCATCAGCGGCATCCTCGATGCCGTTACGTACCATATTAACCAGCTTGGCATCTCGCTTGAGATCCTGCGAGGAGTATCGCTTGCGGTGGACGCTGGTGGTCGGCTCCTTGCTATCCTCCGCCTCTTTCTGCCGCAATACTTCGCTGTAGATAAACCGGTCACAGGCGCGAACAAACGCCTTGGGCGTCTTTTCCTCACCAAATCCGTACACCGTGAGTCCCGACTGCCGGATGCGCTGCGCCAGCGGCGTGAAGTCGCTATCGCTGGTCACGAGACAGAACCCGTCCATCTTGCCGTCATAGAGCACATCCATCGCGTCGATGAGCATCTTCATATCGGTGGCGTTTTTGCCTTTGGTGTAGGGGTACTGTTGGATCGGCTGGATCGCATAGTCCAGCAAAATGTTTTTCCATCCCCGCATAGCGTCGCTGGACCAATCGCCGTAAATGCGCTTAATGCTGGCAATGCCGTAGTTCGCGATTTCTTCGAGCAGGCCTTCCATGATCGACGACTGGGAATTATCCGCATCGATAAGCACGGCAAGCCGCTTTTGCTTTTCTCCGTTCATTATGGATCACAGGCTATCCCCTGCGGTGGGCTCTGACAAGATATTAGGGGTATATTATGGCCCGATGAGTGACGCGATGGTACAAATCAACCAATGGACGGGGCTGGCAATCTCCTACGGGTTCATTTTCGCCGTGATCGGTGTGGCCCAGTTGCTCCTCCGCACCGGCGTGCTGGGGGCCGCGGCCACCCGAAAGGTGGTCCACATCGGGGTGGCCCATTGGTGGGTTATCGCCATGCTGTTCATAGACGATCTCATGGTCGCGCTGATCGGTCCGGTGAGTTTCATCCTCATTAATTGGTATTCATATCGAACTCACGTTTTTGCGGCGATGGAGCACAGCGAGCCTCGCAAGAACCTGGGCACGGTGTACTTTCCAGTAGCGCTTACGGTGCTGGTGGCGCTCACCTGGAGTGGGCTGTTTCCGCGCTGGTATGGATTAGCGGCAATTCTGGTTCTCGGCTGGGGCGATGGAACCGCGTCATTGGTGGGCGAACGAGTTGCGCGGAGTTCTCGGCGCGGCCGGTTCGTAGTGCCGGGCGGTACCAAGAGCGTGGGTGGCACGGCGGCGATGTTTCTCATGTCCGGCGCCGTGGCGGCGGTGACGATTTGGTTGTTCAGCGGACCACTGGCGGTGGCCGGATCGGACCTCACCCCCGGTGGGCCGGCGGACGGGTGGACGCGCGCAGTGGCCGCGATGCAGGAACTGGGCTCTCAGACGTGGGTGGGGCGTCCCACCGACAGCACCGTATTGTTCGCTCTTTCCCGGCTGGACGGCGCGGTGCGTCTCCTGGTAGAGCGGGCAACTGCGGCAGCCCCGGACGTACTCACCGGCGCCGCGGGGGCCGCCGGCGTAACCCTCAACCCCGCCGCATGGGCGTGGGATCCCACCACCATCCTCGCCGCCGCGCTGGTGGTGGCGGCTACCGCCACGGCGATGGAACTGCTGACACCCTGGGGACTCGACAACCTCTCCGTACCGTTGGTGGCATTTGCGGTGGTTACCCTCCTCGTACCGATGCCGGCGGAGTGGATCGTTCGCCTCGCCTGGGCGGTGGGACTCAACGTATTGGTGGCGGTGGTGGCGTATCTGCGACACTCCGTAACCGCCACCGGAGCAGTGATGGGTGCGGGCGTGGGAATGGTGATCTATCTATCGGGGGGTGGATTCTACTGGTCGATCCTGATGGCGTTTTTCGCGTCTTCCAGTGTAATTGGGCGTCTCACCGGTCGCCGCGGCACGCGAGCGGAGCGCCGCCGCCAGGCGGAGTCCATTCACGCCAAGGGAGGGCGCCGGGACGGCGTACAAGTGCTGGCCAACGGCGGCCTGGCGGCGCTCATGGCGGCGGCCCACGCCTTCAGCGGCCGTCCGATTTTCATGCTCGGCTACGCGATCACCATGGCTGCGGCCACCGCCGACACCTGGGCCAGTGAGATTGGTGTACTCAGTTCCAGAGATCCGGTCTCGATCCTCACGCTCAAACCGATTCCCCGGGGCACCAGCGGCGGCATCAGCCCCCTGGGCCTCATCGCCGGCACCGGCGGCGCCCTATTCATCGGGTTGTGGTTTGCCGTGAGCTATGTGGTGGTTCACGGCTGGAATGGAGCCGAGCTCCTGGCGATGGTGGCGGCGATAACCGGCGGCGGATTTCTGGGAAGCTTATTAGACAGCGTACTGGGAGCAACCGTGCAGGCGCAGTACTGGGACGAAACCCGGGCGACCCACACCGAGCGACGCCACACGGCGGGGGGCATTCCCAATAGACTCGTCAAGGGTGCGCACTACCTCACAAACGACGCGGTAAACGCCCTCAGCGGGGCTCTCGCCACGGCTACCTTGTTCATCATGGTAGCGTGATCACCCTCACTCGGGTTCGTCATCCTCAACCGGAGTGGCCATCCCAAAGTCTTCCAACAACTCCCGCGCCAGAGCTTCCTGGTCGGGGTGAACCCGAATCTCAAACGCCTCAACAAACCCGATTGCGGGGTTCAAACCACCGACATCGTCTCCCCAGAGAATCGCTTCCACTCCGTTTTGCCGTAAGAATCCGAGTACATGCTCCGCTTCAAAGCGA
>JBMCMH010000063.1:0-15332 GCA_048614515.1 Alkalispirochaeta sp.
CATGAGGATCACCTCCACCCACCTCATGCCGCCCCCACTCCCCATATGAGGAGGTGCGCTATGAGAAGCCCTGGGTAGAAGGGAAGTCGCCGCCGCTCGGTGACGGTGGGGCGGTTGAGAGCCCCCCGTGCCGCCGGGGCCGCACTCGCCACAAGGAGCGCCACCGCCGTGATGAGGCAGGCGATGCCCAGCGCCACCAGCCCCAGGGTGAGGCCGTGACGGGAGATGATCGCCACTGCCGCCGGTGGTTCGGCGGAGCCGACACTCCCAACGCGGTGTAACCACATCCATGGAACACCGGCAATGAGCGGAACAATCGCCCCCGCCGGCGTCGAACGGACGCCCAGCGACGCTGCCAGCATCACGATTACCGTCAGCACCCCGATGTGCTGACGCCGCCCATCTTGCCACGCTGCATACGCCAGGACCCCTGTAAACATCATCTTCCCTCCACCCCTCCATACAGGTCCTTCAGGCGTGGTGCTTGTCCGCAGACGGAAAAAATCTGTTATTCTGTGACTATTATGGTTCGAAATGCTGCGCTTCTTACGGATTTATACGAACTCACGATGATGCAGGGCTATTTTCGCTATGGCATGCACCACCACGCCGTATTTGATATGTTCTTTCGGCGCCAACCGTTTGGAGGCGGGTTTTCCGTGTTCGCCGGGCTTGATGATTTGTTGGAGACGCTCATCCACGTGAGCTTTACCGGGGAGGATATCGAGTACCTGCGGAGTCTCGGTCTCTTTGATGAGGAGTTCCTCGCGTACTTGCGGGAGTTTCAATTCTCCGGCGACCTGTGGGCGGCGCCGGAAGGGACGCTCGTCTTTCCGCAAGAGCCCCTCATCCGGGTGCACACCACCATACTTGAGGCGCAGTTAATCGAAAGCTTGCTCCTGAACACGATTAACTTCCAGACGCTCGTGGCCACCAAAACCGCTCGTATCTACCTCGCCGCCGAGGGAGGCTCGATCGCGGAGTTCGGATTGCGTCGCGCTCAGGGTTTTGATGGAGCGCTCAGCGCCTCCCGAGCGGCGTATATCGGAGGAGCGGCATCCACGAGTAACACCTTGGCGGGAAAGCGGTTCGGTATTCCGGTGACCGGTACGATGGCCCATAGCTGGGTCATGGCGTTCGGTAGTGAGTATGAGTCCTTTCAGCATTACGCCGAGCTGTACCCGGACAAGGCGATCCTGCTCATCGACACGTACGAGACGTTGGGGAGCGGCATCGAGAACGCCGTGGCAGTAGGCAAGGAGCTCCAGCGAGCGGGCAAGCGTGTCGGGGTGCGCCTCGACAGCGGTGATATTCAATATCTTAGCAAGCAGGTGCGCCGCCGACTGGATGAGGCGGGGCTCAAAGATGCACTCATTGCCGTCTCAAACGAGCTGGATGAGCAGATTATACACCAGCTCGTATCTGCGCATAGTCCCGTGGACCTCTGGGGAGTTGGTACGCAACTCGTTACCGGCGGCGGCGACCCGGCGCTCACCGGCGTGTACAAGCTGGCGGCCAAAGAACAATCGGATGGTTCCTTTCTCCCCACGATGAAAGTGAGCGATAACCCTGAGAAAAGCACTAATCCCGGCGTCAAGCAGGTGTGGCGGTACTACGGGAAAGGGGACTACCCCATCGCGGACCTGATCACGCTGAATGATGATCTACCGCCCGGCGCCGCCGGAGACCGCTCCGAGCTGGGTACTCCCGTCCGATTCTACCATCCCTCCGGGGACTATCGAATGTTCACGCTGGATAGTTGGAGCAGGTGTGAGCCGTTGTTGCACAAACAGATGGAAGGGGGGCAGATCGTTGGTGAGCGCCCGACGCTGGACGCAATCCGTGCGCGAACGTTGCACAACCTTGGCTGCCTGGATGAAACGTATACACGAATCATCAATCCGCATATCTACAAAGTGTCGGTGAGCAAACCCCTGCGCAATCTGAAGCGGGAGTTCCTGGCGCGATATCTGTCCGACGAAGAACACGAGGACGAGCAGTTGTGACGCATCTTCCTCAGCGGTGGCAGGGAATCATCTTGCGAATTGTACGCGGATACTATCCGCACGCGCGGCTCGTGGCGTGGGGGAGTATGGTGGACTCCGGCCCTCACACAGCGGGGCCTGGTGATCGGTTGGAACTTGCGATTCTCGATCCGGCGGATCCCAATCCCGTGAAGCTCGCCGCTATCAGGGCTGATCTGGATGCATCGGATGTGCCCGTTGATATCGATCTCCGACCACTATCCGATCTCACGCTTGCCGAACAAGAAGATGCGCTCCAGCGCGGCGAACAGTTCGGTGGATAGCTTTCACGTTTGGTGAAGGTGCCATTCATGTTTCATGTAGCGTGATGCTGAACACCCCGGTCTTTTCCGCCGGACCGCGCCCAGCGTCCCGCTGAGCGCCCTCAATGGCCGTATGAGGTTGGCACGTTTTTTGAATGTACAACGGTGCAGCACGCCACGCAGGCGAGGGGCACGAGATGACGACACGCCCGCGGCGTTTGTGGATTCCTCTTTGGCCCGGGGCGACCCGGGCCTCTTTGTTGTATAGTTTACCGTGCAGGCCGGGAGGAGGCGCAGATCGTGGATGGCGAGTCGTGGGGGCTCCTTGTAGAGCGCGCCACCCATACAAAGGATCTTGCTCAGCGAGTGCGCATATGGATGGAAGCGATCGATCAACCGGGGGGTGGGCCGGAGGACGGGCCCCTCACGGTGTACTCTCCGCCGGAATACACCGGAGCGGTTGATTTCCACGGTACGCCGGCGGCTCACGTATATAGTCTCGGGGTTCTCGGGCACGCCGTACTGGCGGGAGAGGTTCCGTGGCGCGGCATCCACGCCCGCGCCTTGCGGCGCAAAATTCTCACCGAGCGTCTCCCGGAGATCTCCCATGCTCAGTGGCCCGCAGCGTTCCAGGGGCGCATTAATCGCGTGATCGCCCGGGCCACAGAGAAGAACCCCGCCGCCCGGTATCCAGACCCCGCAGAGCTGAGAGCGGAGGTCGCCGGAGCGCTCACCTCACTCGAGCGTGACCATGGCGGGCAGCGTCTCGAGCCGCGCATCCACCGCGCGGCGTATCACTACATCGAGCAGTGGCTGGATCGCGCGCGGGCCGGCTCGGCACCGGCCCTGGAGGTGGTGGGTGCGTCGGGAATCGGAAAGACGTACCTGTGGGAGACGGTGCACGACACCCGGGCGCTGCCGGGGGAGCGGTGGCTTTACGTGAAAGCGCGGCAGGTAAGCGATCGGCCGTACGAGACGATCACCCTCCTGTTTGAGTCGGTGCGCACCGGGATCGAAACGGTGCTGAGTACCGAACACATCTCACCGCCGGTGTGGGCGTTCCTCCATGCGGTGGCACCACACATCGTTCCCGCGGGGGGCTCAGCTGATGCGTCCGATGTGCGCAATCCCGCCGGTGAGCTGGCGCGTCTGATCCTACGGTTCGTCGGCGCTGAAGCGTTTCGAGTGATCTGCTTTGACGACTTTCAGTGGGTCGATCCCTATAGTCGACGCGTGATCGCCGAGCTGGCCTCCAGTCCCCCCGGCACCGGGCTGGTGATCCTGACGCGGGAAGAGCTTTCCCGGAGTATTCCCACGGAACGCGTCCGTTTGCACCCGTTATCGCGGGAGGTCGCCCGGGAGTTTGTCGGATCACAGCATCAACCGTTTGCAACGGTCACGGCGGAGGCGTTTGAGCGGGCGTTCTCGCTCTCAGCAGGCAATCCCATGGTCCTCCAATCGGTACTGCGCACCGGAACGCGGCACGTCTCTCCCTCTGCTCAAGACGTACTGGGTGCGGTTGCCTCCGAGCGTCTGGCAAATGTTACACCCCTGTGCCGATCCGTCTTGTCGGCGATTGCGCTGGTGGGAGCACCCACACCCTTGGCCATGTTTGTGCGGTACGGCGGATTTACCGAGGATGAAGTGAGATCGGCGGTGCAAGAAGCCGAGTACGCCGGGCTGGTGTACCGCAATCGACTCCACGACTCCGTACGTTTCTCCCACGACTCAATTGAGTCCGCCGCTCGGGAAGGGGCCGCTACCGACCGCGATACCGGCCGGCGAGCAATCCGGGTGCTGATTGCCGACGCCCGCGGAGGGAATGACCGGGCGGCGTACACCGCGATTAGCCTCCTTTCCACGGTCCCCACGGAGGATATCGTGCAATATGATTGGGATTGGGTGCTCGCCGCTGCCGCCCGGCGGGCGGTGCGCAGTCTAGCCCCTGCCGAGGCGCTCCGAATCGTAGAGACCTGGCACGACCGTGCTTCCCGCGTTGCGCAGCCCCAGCTGTACCTCATCGCTCACGAAGCGGCCTACCTCATGGCGGATCGGCACGCGATGAGTCGGTACTATCGGGCGATCACCGGCTCCGGCGATGCGGAAGCGGCGGCGGAGGCTCGATATCTGTGGATTCGGCGGTGCTATGCCGACGCTCGGTTTCCTGGGGCGGTAGCGGTGGGTGTGCGTATTCTCTCGGAGGCCACCGTGATCACCGAGTCGTTCCAGTGGTCCTCGGACGGATCCAAGGCTCTGCGGTTCTTACAGCGCCACACCCCGCGCCAGGTGCTCGCGGTAATTCTTCGGCGCGGATATACCACCGACCGCGCCGTGCGCCGCGTCACGGACACCCTGGGTCGCATGTTACTCCCGGTGCTGACTACCGATCGCGATCACCTCATTCATATTGCGTATTATGCCTTACGAATCGGAATGGAGCGGGGCGCCACGCCGCTCACGGCGTTCGGGTTCATGGCGTGGGTGCTCTATCTGGGTACCCGGCGCACACCGGGCCGCTGGGTGGAGGAGTATATGACCTGCGCCGAACGCCTCTCGGAGTTGAGCGGAGATCGAATTGCGGACCACAGCGTTCGTATGCTGTGTGTCGGATTTGGGGCGCCCTGGACCGGCTCATACCGCGCGTTCACGGATCGGCTGGAACGGCTCCAGCGTGAGGGGCGGGAGGTTGGGAACTGGGAGTTTACCGGCCATGCCCTCCATCTTCACCGGCAGGGGCTCTTGTACCGGGGCGAACCGCTCCCGCGCGTCGGGAGCGCCCTCGACGAAAGTCGTCGGGAGACTAGAGCGTACGGATTAGTGCGCACCGATTTCGCGCTCTCCAAACACCACGCCGCAACGGAGACGCTCCTGGGACGATCGGGAGACCCCGTCAGTCTCGATGGCACGATCGTCGATGAACGGGCCTACTTCGAACGGGTCGTGGCGCATAACGACCAGATGAGCTTGGCGGGGCTTCGAACGGTAAAAGCACTTCTGGCGATCTACGCGGACCGCCCGGAGGAGGTCTTCGAACAGCTTACCAAGATTGAAGCGGTGGTTCCGGCGATGTCCCTGTTCCACGAGCATCTGTTTATCCGTTTCTACCTCGGTCTCGCGGCGTATCGGCTCAATCGACCCGAGGTGGGTAGCCGAATGCTGCGGATCGTGCGGTGGTGGGCGCGAGAGAATCCGGCTACCCATCGCCATCGAGTTCTGTGTATTCGCGCCGAACGGGCGGCGCTCCGCGGCAAAACGCGAATCGCCCGTCGACTCCTGGACCGCGCCTTTCCTCTGGCACTGCGTGAGGGGTTCTTTAATGAGGCCGCGCTTATCGCCGAACGCGCCGGTGACATCACCGGGGTCCCGCGGTATTGGATGGTGGCGGAGTCCGCATACCGCCAGTGGGGCGCGGTCCACGCCGTGGCCCGCGTGTCCCGGAAACTCGGCCGACCCCGGGCCTCACCCACTTCAATTCAGGAGATCATTCCGAGTGGTGACCTGCATCGGGATCTGATTCAGGCGCGCTCGGTGGAGGACGCGATGGAAACGATCGCTCGCCATTTCTTTGTAACCACCCCCGCCGCGCACGTGGTGATCGCATTTCGCAGTGACCCGGCGGACTTCACCTACGCGTATCGCTGGACTGGAACGGATGTGGCGCTCGACGGTGCTCCCAGTTCCGATCTATCTCTGATTCTCAGCGAGACGCCCCCCGACGAGGTTCGACTGTTATCCGCGGAGGACGTACTGCGCAGTGGTCACTCCGGGGTGGTGGGGCGGAGCCACAGTGTGCATGATAGCGAGGTTGCAGCGCTCCTGGTGGCGGCCGCTGATGGTGCACCGTACGCGCAGGCGGTGGTGGAAACGGTTCGCTCGGTGCTGCACCTGGCGGTCCTCTACGGCGCGCTTCTAGCTGCCCGCTCGCGCATCAGTACCGGTGAATACCAGCTGCGAGAAACGCGGCAACAGCTGAGCGCTACCGAGCGCTACCGGAGGCAACTGTTTGCAACAGTAACGGATGCGTTTCTGCTTATGGATCATGCCGGGACCGTTCGGTTTTCCAATCCCGCGGCGGAACCGTTTCTCGATCATACGGCGCCCTCGACACCGACACTGCGGAACGATCTTCGTGTGGCGTTGCATACGTTGGTCGATTCGTCTATCGCACGTTCCCGAGGCACGCTGCGCCACCGTACGGACGATCACCGCCACGTCCAAATACAGGCCGCTCCGGTGGGTGCCGATGATGAGGACCTGGTGGCGGTGAGCATCTCAGATATTACGGAGACGATCGACCGCGAGACGCAATTGGCGCAACAGGAACGGCAGCTGGTAGTGGCGGACCGGTTGGCGTCTATCGGCATGTTTTCCGCGTCGATCGTGCATGAGATCAGCAATCCTAACCACATATTGCAGCTCAACACACAGTCGCTCCTGGTGGTGTTATCGTGGCTTCGCTCGGAAATCGACGATGAGGTTGCTGCAGCCACCGTAGCGCAGGCCGGTGATTTGGTGGAGCAGATCGAAGATGCGGCGCGACGGGTCGAATCGGTGTTGCAGATGGTGAAAAGTTACAGCCGGGAAGGGCGCCGGGAGCAGTGGGGCGTTCGTGAACCGGATGACGTCTGCGCGCGGGCTTTTCGGTTTTCCAAGATCATGGCCTCGCAATATACGGACCATTTTCGGCTTGCCGTAGACCCGGATGTGGGCCAGGTTTGGGGTGAGGCGGCTCTCCTTGAGCAAGCGCTGGTCAATCTCATCAAGAATGCCTGTGAGGCGCTTCCCGCCCGCGACGGCCGGGTTGAGCTACACGCGTATCGCGGTACCCGGAGTGCGGACAATGGTGCGACGCCCGAGGTGGTCTTGGCGGTTTGTGACACCGGTACCGGTTTTTCGCCGGACCTCGTAGAGACGGTGGGCACTCCCTTCGCGAGTGGTCGCAGCGACGAGGGAGGTACCGGATTGGGCCTGTCGATCGTATCGGGAATCGTTGACAAGCACGGGGGATACGTGCGGGTAACGGGGGACAACGAGTTTACGACGCGGGTGGAGATTCATCTTCCGATGTATACCGGCGCGGCTCAGTGAACATCCGTTTCCAGCGGTTGGCAAACGCCTGTGGCGAGAGACCGATCGCGCGAGCTGCGGCAGTTCTGGATTCCGGGTGGCGACGATCAGCTTCCCGTAACAACCACCGGAGCGCCTCATCGGGTGTGGGAAGGGTGGTGCTGAAACGCACTGCAAGATCGTCGTTACCGGGGGCGGTGCCGCCAGGTGGAAACGCCCCTGATTCAGCAGGTGTGATCGGGGGTGAGTGCTGTGGTGGCTCTATCTCCGGCGACACAGATCCGCTGATTTCACCGCGGGATGTATCTTGGGTCACGTCGGGTAGTGCCGCTGCCCAATCGCCTTCAATGAGCGCTCGCAGGGCGATCTGCTGCAATTCCCGTACATTCCCGTACAGTGGGAGATTGGTCAGCTGGTCGATCACCTGTTCCGACAGGGAAATGGGTTGCCGCTGGATCCGGGATGCGTGCATCGCGACCAGCTTCCGCATAATGGGGGCGATATCTTCCGGGCGATCCCGGAGGGGCGGTAGGTGCACGTGGTGCGTGGCGATGCGAAAAAAGAGATCGCGTCGGAACGCGCCCGTGTCCACCTCCTGCTGAAGGTCCCGGTTTGTGGCAAAAATGATCCTGGCGCGGGAGTATTCCGGTCGGTCACTACCGAGGCGAAAAAACTCCCCCGTATCGAGTAGTCTCAGAAGTCGAGCCTGTGATTCCCCGGGCATTTCGCCCACCTCATCGAGAAAAAGCGTGCCGTTGGCGGCGGCGGTGATGAGTCCGTCGCGAGCGCCGTCGGCGCCGGTGAATGCCCCCTTCTTGTGGCCGAAAATCGTATCTGAAAAGACGTGATCGTCAAGGCCGCCCATGTTCACCGCGATAAACTGACCGTCTCTCCCACTGGCGCGGTGTACGCCGCGGGCAATGAGCTCCTTACCCACCCCCGTTTCACCGGAGATGAGAAGGGGATCGGGAATGGTGGCAAGTGCCTCCAGGTATACGAGAACGCGGAGAACTCCCGGGTCTTTCGTGATAAATGTCTCGAACGCCTCGGGATGCCGCAGTTCCTGGCGGGTAAACGCCTCACGGAGTAAGCGGTTCTCACGACGCGTCTTGTGGTGGTCGAGGGCGTTGCGCACGGCCGCGGGGATGCGGCTACTGTCGCTACCCTTCACGAGAAAATCGTAGGCTCCGATACGCATGCAGTGGACGGCAGTCGTTACGTCGGACGCGCCGGTGACCACGATCACCTCCGTATCAGGATGGGAGGCTGTCATTTCCTTGAGAAGCTCCTGTCCCGACTCCTCCGGCAGCGTCAGGTCCAGGAGCACGAGGTCAATCGATTCGCGAGCGAGAAGTATTCGCGCCTCCTGCGCGGTTTGCGCTTCGAGGACTTGGTTGAATCCGTTGAGTCGCAGGAGATTTCGTTGCGCCGCAAGTACGCCGGGCTCATCATCTACTAACAGTATCCGTTCCACTGAGCACCCTCCGTTGTCTTTCAACGGTCACATGCAAAAATCGTGCCTATGCTGGTTTCACGATCCGTTAATGATGCGCTCCTCCACAAACCCGTCGATAGCCTGCATCGTTTCATCGGGATTCTCGATCCAGGCGGAGTGACTGGCCCCGGGGGGGAATGAAAACCGCGCGTCCGGGAGGGCGCTATACACGGAACGAACCGCATCGGGGTGGAAATAGTCGTCCGGTCCACCCATAACCAGCACCGGAGGAGCGATGGAGCCCAGGTCGCGCTCTCGGTTCCACTGGAGAATCGCGCCGGAGGGATTAAGTAAACTGGGGCCCAGTACATGGTTCATGAAACCGGGGTTCAGTTGTACGAGACCGGTCTGAAATGAGTCCGGTAACTCCTTGGTGCACAGGTGTCGCGGAAACCAGTACTCCGCGATAAGTGTCGCCACCTGTTCGGGATCGTCCTCAGCGCCGGCCGCCAGCTGCCGATGGAACGACTCCGGTAACGCCGCAACCCGCCGACCAATTTCCCGGGCCAAGAACTCGCCCGACGGAAAGCTCGACATGAGGATCGCGCCGTCCACCGGCATATCTCGAAGGAGCGCTTCAATGGCCACCGCCCCTCCGTACGAGTGACCCAGCACAATAGTCGGACCGTTTGCCTGAGCTCGATCGCGCACCACCTGCTCAAGCTCATCGGCAGCCCCCGCGATGTCCCTGGGGAAGTTGTCCTCCGGTTCCGGGTGTGTCCCGGAAAAAGCCACCACCGTTACCCGATACCGATCGGCGAGCGCGTCCACCAGCTCTCGATAGAACTCCGGTACCAGTCCTGGACCACCCGGCGCGATCACCACATCAATCGATCCCGCTCCGAATTCTTGTACATTCATACCTATAAACATAGAAATAATTGGTATGGATATGCAATATTGCAGAGGAAGGAGAAGTTCGGCGTGTCGCCTGAAGATTCCGTCAGAGTTACTGGATCAATTGAATCGGTGCTACGACGCTGGCGGCACGCGATTGTCTCTGCGCCGAAGGCCACGCCGATTTCTGATCTAGGGGCTACTGGGGTACTGCTTACCCGCCCCCTGCGGAGCGACCCGTCAGCGCCCATGAGCCAACTGCTCGACCGGGTGATCCGTGCCACACAGGAGCCGGTGTACAGCGTTCGCTATACCACTCGGTCCCAACTTGTCTATGATATCGATCTCCTTCTGCGATACGTACCGATCGCCGAAAGCCGCCGGCCCGTCGTCACTGCGCTCACTGACATCGTTGGCACTGCCCGCCGCGGGGTGGGCGGGTCGTTGGTGGTGTCCGGGGAGTCGGGAATCGGAAAAACGTTTCTCTGGCAGGAGTTTCAGCGGCGCCACGCGCGGGCGGATGAACTGTGGGTGTATCACAAAAGCCCGCAGGTTGGAGAGTCACCGTTCGAAGGATACGGTTCGATTTTGGACCAGTTGATTCGGGCAACGGCCGCCGTTGTCGGGGGCACTGCTGCCGACCTCCTCGTTCGCCTATCCCAAGAGGAATCGATCACGGGACACGGTGCGACTGTGCTGTATTCCATTCTACCGGCGGAGGTTGTGGGGAGCCGGGGAGCGCGCTACGGCGAACGCTCTTTGTCGATCGCTTCAATGGCTCCATCGGCTACGATGGCCACGGCGGAGGCGCTTGCGACCACGGTGCACGTTGTGGCCAGGTGGGCCCGATCTGCGGGGATCCAGGCAGTGGTTATTGCTGTGGACGATGTGCAGTGGGCCGACTCGCAGAGTCTCGCGGTCTGGCGCTCTGTAGCTCGGCAGCCGGAATCATCCGCAATACTGTTTATCACGCGACCGGAGCGTCTGAAGGAGGACGTTGCGTTCCAATCAATTTCGGCGGTGACGGTTGAACCGTTGACTGCCGAGGAGTCACAGACACTGGCGCGAGCGATGCTCGTTCCCACGGGTGACGCGGATGGTGCGGGTTCGGCGTCGGTGTCCGTCCCCATGGGCGTCGGCAGTCCCTTTCAGATCGTCCAGGATGCCCGCGAAATGCTTCAGGTGCGCGGATTGGCCGGGTCGGTGGTGCCCGACGATTCCGCGCAGGAGAGTCCTTCCGAAGCAACGATTTCGAGGAAGTTGCGCGGCGTCTCCGCATCTGCGCAGGCGGTTATTGACGCCGTGGCGCTTCTGTTTCCCCCGGTGCCGCGTGTGGTGGCTATGAGTGCGCTGGATTTGTCGGGGGAGCAATTGGACTGTGCGCTGAATGAGTGCGCTGAGGCGGGTATTCTCACCTCCCGGGAAGATAAAATCACATTCTCTCACGACCGGTTGGAGCAGACCGCCCGGTGGGCGGCGCTCCATAGCGGGCGGTGGACGGGTGCCGCCGGGCGGGTGCTCGCTCGGCGAGCAGCGGAGGGTGATCACCGGGCAACGTACGTATTGGCACGATTTCTGGCCGACCCAGACCCCGCCGCCGGTGCAGGAAGGGAGGTCCCCGCGGAGTTGTTTCTGAGTCGGCAGGAATGTGCCTTTGTACTCCGTTCCGCAGCGGCTCGTGCAGTCGATCTGGTGATCGCCTCCGACGCGGCTCTCTTTGTTGAGGTGGCTGTGGAGAGATTCGGTGATGTCTGTGTAACCGACGAGCTCACGGAGCTCATGCGAATAGGCCACCACGCGGCGTTTCTCCAGGACGACGGGTATGCCATGAGCCACTACTACCGAGAGATCGCCCGGTACGGAACACGGCAGGATCTGGTGGCGGCACGACAGCTATGGATTTCTCGCTGCTACTCCAAGCTCTGGATACGCGGCGCACTCAAAATCGGGAAGAACATCCTCCGTGAGCATGGTGTAACGGATGAGTTGACGACGGACGCCGCGCGAACGTTCCTCCGGCGCCTTCGTCCCGACCGCGTGTATCGCCGGATTATCACCCATCCCCCAGACCTCAGGCCGGAGTCATTCCTCGTCGGCAGAACGTGTGCAGAGTTGTTCTTAACAGTCATGTCGATCGACCACGAGGCGATATACCTGTTTGCAGTGGTGCTCCTCCGCCACGGCTTGGCACACGGCCCTACGCCGTACACAGCCCTTGGGTTTCTGTTCTGGGCGATTGCGGGAGAACTTGATGCCGCAAAGCCCCATCGTCGCGCCCGCGTCCTGGAACACGCCCGCAGTATGGTCGAGACCGTTCCGGTATCCTCAATTTCCGCCGGAGAAGCACATCGGATTCGCGTGCTGGTGGGAATTATTGCACTCCCGTGGGGGCGGTTGACCCCGGAGCGGTACCGCCACTTGCTTCCGTTGTACCGGGAGGGCCTCGCGTCGGGAAGCTTCGAAACCTCCGCGCATGCGATTCACGTGTACTGTTACGCGCCGTTGTTTCACGGATACCCGCTGTACGACGTGTACTCCACCATTGAACACTACCGCGCGGGCGTCACCGCCCGAGGTCTCACGCGGATCTCCCGAGCAATGGGAAAATTTGCCCAGACCGCATGGGTGCTCCTGGGTGAGACTGATACACCGTTGGCAGTAACCGGGCATATCTGTTCTGAAGAAGAGCTCGAGCGAGAACTCCGGCAGACGGGCGACACGCTGGGACTCGCCGGTCTGCGGTTCCTCCGGGCGTTACTTGCCGTGTATCACGGAACTCCCGAGCAGGCGCTGGATCGGCTGAGAGCGGTGGATCGTGAGCCGAGAACCGTACGTTTTTTGGTGGACTACACCTGGAATTGGTTTCTGCACGCTATGATCGCCTGGCGGCTGGGACTGATCAGCGAGGCGAAAGCGTTCAGTGCTGCTCTGAAGATCTATTCCGATAGTGCTCCCGGCAATCATCGGCATGCTGCCGTGGAGGCGGAACACCTGCTGTACCGCGGTCTGCGACGGCTCGCGGAACGAAGATTTCGATCTGCGGCGGATCTGGCGGTGGCCAATGGGCATATGCACGATGCGGCATTAATTGTAGAGCGTCACGCGTACCTCCTGCTGGATCGGGCTCCCGGTTCTGCCGCCGCTCTGGAACGGCTCGTGGCAGCGGAGCACCTGTACATTCGGTGGGGAGTGCGCCGGAAAGCGGACTACCTCCACTCGGAGATCGAAGCGTATCGTCAGCGCGCCGGTCAGGTGCTCGAGGGAGTCGTGACGGTTGGGGAGGAGGGGGATCGGGCTCACACCGGGGAGGAGCTGGTCGCTGCCCAGGAAGCGTTGAGCCGGACTCGAGAGTACACGCGCATGCTCTTTTCCTCCGTGAGTGAGGCGCTGCTGCTCGTACGAGCGGATGGCGTCGTGCTCTTTCATAACGCCGCTGCTTCGCCGTACCTCGTACAGACCGGCCATGATCAATGGTCAATGGGACCCGAGCTGCTTCAGTCTATCGGGGCGATATATGCCGGGGCCGGCGGCGAAGTGGAGTGGCATGGCCGGACGCTCACGTATGCTGTGCGTTCCGCAGCCGCCGGGCAAACGGGAGAGGCGTTTGCCACAGTCCTTCGCGACATTACCGACGAGCGCCGGCGTCAGCAACAGATGATCGTAGCCGACCGGCTTTCCTCGCTCGGATTAATGGCGGCTACGGTGGCACACGAGGTGGGCAACCCTAACCACATTATCGCCCTTCACGGGCACGCGCTCCTCGAGGGAGAACAGAGGCGGGAGGTTCTCGAAGCTGCCGAGGGAATACTCGAGGGATCCCGGAGAATAACGGAGGTTGTGAGCCTTATCACAAGATACGGGCGCGACGGAACTCAGGGAACGGCTCAGTGGGCGGATCCCGCGGAAATCGGCGCCCGTGTTGAGCGGTTCACCCGAATTATGGCCCGGCAGTACACGGCCCATCTGGAGTTTGTACACCAGGAATCCGTTCCGCTGTTTTGGGGATATCCGGCGCTCGTGGAACAGGCGTTGGTGAACTTGGTCAAGAACGCGTGCGAAGCCCTCACGGCTCGGGAGCAGCGCGTGCGGATTGAAGTTGGTCGGGAGGATCGTTTTGCCGTGTTCCGCGTGGCGGATCAAGGGCGAGGCTTTGCCGGTACGGTCAACGGGCTGCCGAGTCCTGGAGACTCGCTCTTCACTACGACGAAACGGGAATCCGGTGGAACGGGGTTGGGGATTTCCGTAGTCCGTTCAGTGGCGGAACGCCACGGCGGATCGCTCATCTACACGACCGGAAACGAATTTGCCACGGTCGCCGAGCTGCGGATTCCGATAGACCCGGCATAAAAAAAGCCCACCGATCGCCGGTGGGCTTATTGGTGCCGTAATCTGGATCACTCGTTAATGATCGCGTCGGCAGGGCACTCTTCGGCACATTCCTGGGCCAAGTCCTCCATATCGGCAGGAACTTCATCCACGACAGCTTCGGCGACGCCGTCGTCGTTCATGACGTACAGGTCGGGCGCCATATTGGTGCACACGGCACAACTGATACACAGATCCGGATCAACTTTGGTCTTCATATGAGACTCCTTATCAGGGTATTTAGTCTTATAGACGAGTTTATTGTGACGACTCACCATTAATTTGTCAAACCTTTTTATCTGTCGTGACGAATAATCGCTTGCACCTGGGGTTCTCGGTATTGTACCGTCCTGGTATGAAAACCACACCCATGGAGCGGCTCGTCCTGTCGGAGGAGCTCAGAGATATCTTGTGCTGTATTGAGACGGTATTCCCCGAGAGCCGTGACCACTTGCTGGAACTCGCGTACCAGGAATCCGACCAAGAGCTGGTAGAGGTTGCCTACGACGTCCCGGAGCACGGAAGAATCGTAGAAGCTACCGTTGGAAGGTGCCGGAATGGGGCTGCGGTCAACTATCCGGAACCGTATATGCGTCGACGGGATCCCGAGGCGATGGTGATTGCGGACGATCGCCCCACCGATAAGACGCGATGGTCAGACAAATTTGACACCGAGTTTGACGTGGTGCGGGACGAGACGTTTGACTGGTTTAAAGATCAGGGACGCGTCATCGTTCTGCCGTTTCTCTCCGGGGATAAGGAGCGCGGGTATCCCACCCTGCTCATCGCTCCCGACAACGCCGGTTTCTTTGTGGCGGGGTTGGCAGATTTGCAAGGGTTTTTTCCTGCGGATGAGATACCGTCGGGGTTCAAGCCGCGGTCGGTCATCTATCTTGCCCCGCCGTTTCGCCACACCCATTTCGGTGGCAAACAGGTAGTTGTGCATAACCGGTTGCCCGGTATGCATGAGCTGTTCTCCTATAATCTCTATCCCGGTCCCAGCGCCAAGAAGGGTGTCTACGGCATTCTTCTCTCGATTGGTGAAGAAGAAGATTGGGTTACTCTGCATAGCTCCGCGGTGCGCTTGGTTACGCCCTATGACAATGAGTTCACGATCATGCACGAGGGAGCCAGCGGCGGCGGCAAGAGCGAGATGACGCAACAGTTCCACCGCGAGCCGGACGGGCGCATTCTCCTCGCTCAAAACACGGTCACCGATGACAATATCTATTTCGATCTTCGCGACCCCTGTGAGCTGCGTCCAGTAACCGACGACATGGC
>JBMCMH010000064.1:0-15095 GCA_048614515.1 Alkalispirochaeta sp.
ATTCCGCCGCCACAGATTCCGCATCGCCGCCCAAGGAGATGGACCCGCAGGAACGCACCCTGGCGTCCTCTGAGATCGCCCTTGGGTCCTCCGCTACAATCTCTGACCTGGTGGTGGCGGTTTCGTTCAGCGAATGGGCTGCCGGAAGATCGCTCTTAGTTGAGGGGGGGGTGGTTGATGACCGCGCCGCCGATCGTTTGGAGCGAGCGGTGATTCGTTTCCAGGGGGATGCGATGGCAGGCTCCTTGGATGTGAATAGCCGCCGACTCCCCGCAGCGCTGGGGTTGCACTGGTCTGGATGGGAGCGGCTTGGACTTGGCCGGTGGCGGGATCCGGACTCTCAGATCGTGGCGGAGATTCCACGCAGTGGCGCCTGGGACGTCCATCGTGGGCGTGAGATCACGGAGCCGATTGAGGAGCTCATCGCCGGCCGCACGGTGCACGCCCTTGCGTCCGCTGCGACACCACCGCGAGGCGAGTCGGTCCCCGTGGTGATATGGGCCCGGGGAGTATCTATCGAGGGAATCCCGTCTCGGCTGATGCCGTCCCGGCTCGTGGCGATCGCCGTTCCCGGCGAGCTCGATGATGAACTCTTAATACACGGGGCGCTTCCGTTTTCCACCGAGCAGGATGCGCAGGTGGCCATGGTGGCGATGCGGCTGCTGCTTCCCCGCGTTCTTCAGGAGTACGGAATCGAACGCGGAGTAGGCTTTGATATTTCCAGGACCGATACTGAACTGTATCTGGTGAACCTATCGCTGCCGATCAGCCGGCTCACCGATATCTTTGGCGAGGGAGAAGGGCAATGATCGCGGTTGTGGATTATGAAGCAGGAAATCTTCGCAGTGTGGAAACCGCACTTCGCTATCTGGGAGCGTCGTTTTTGGTGAGCGCCGATCCCGACCGCGTGCTCACCGCGGATCGCGTAATCGTTCCCGGTGTGGGAGACGCTGCGGCGGCGATGGAGCGGCTCAACGGGTTGGGGATGAGTGACGCCTTGCGGGAGTTTGCTCGATCCGGTCGTCCCGTTTTGGGAATCTGTCTCGGGAGCCAAATCGTGTTGGACCGATCACAGGAGAATGACGCACGATGTCTGGGGATCATCCCCGGCGAAGCGGTTGCCTTCGATGATCGCCCGGGACGAAAGGTTCCTCATATGGGGTGGAATACGTTAATACCTCATGGGGATCATGCGATCTTAGCGGGAATACCGGCTGAGACGTCGTTCTACTTCGTACATTCCTACGTTCCCCGTCCCACAGAGGATCGGGACTGTGTGGCGGTAACCGACTATCACGAGACGTTCTGTTCGGTGGTGGGGCGCGACAACGTGGTGGCGACTCAGTTCCACCCGGAAAAGAGTGGTGAACCCGGCTTACAGATGCTCCGCAACTTTGTTCAGTGGCACGTATAGGGGAGTGAGACGCGATGTACCAGAAACGAATAATCGTCTGCCTGGACGTGCGGGACGGCCTGGTTACCAAGGGCGTGAAGTTCAAGGGTAACGTAGATATCGGTGATCCGGTGGTAATGGCGCGGCAGTACTACGAAGCAGGCGTTGATGAGCTTGTATTCTACGATATTACCGCCAGTGCTGAGCGACGGGGTATTATCGTTGATGTGGTGGAACGGGTGGCGTCTCAGATCTTTGTACCGTTTTCGGTGGGGGGAGGTATCGGCTCAGTGGAGGACATGAGAGCCGTTCTGCTGGCCGGAGCGGAGAAGGTGAGCGTCAACAGTCAGGCCGTGCGCAATCCCGATATCATCAAGCTTGGGGCGGCTCGGTTTGGTCGGCAGTGTGTGGTGCTCGGTATGGATGCCGCCGCAGACGCGCAGATGCCCTCCGGCTATCGGGTTGTGATCAACGGGGGGCGCACGCCGACGGACTTGGATGCCGTGCAGTGGGCTCGGCGGGCAGTAGATCTCGGTGCCGGCGAGATCGTGGTGAATAGTATCGATGCCGACGGCACCCGCGACGGGTATGAGTGCACCTTAACCAGGCTCATCTCTCAGGCCGTCTCCGTGCCGGTGGTTGCGTCGGGAGGGGCGGGGGTTCCTGAGCACCTGCAGCAGGTCTTCACTGAAGGTGCCGCGGATGCAGCGCTGGTGGCAAGCATGGTGCACTATGGTGATTACACAATTCGTGATATCAAGGATTATCTTGCCCACCAGGGAACGCCCGTTCGCAGGCTATGATGCTCGCCCTATCACCGAGTACTTGCCCGGCGCGGAGCGATTAGCTATATTTCACCATCATCTGAAGGAGATTCACGATGCCAACCTATGACTACCAGTGTGACCAGTGTGGACACGCCTTTGAGACGATGCAATCGATGAAAGATGCGCCCCTGTCGGTGTGTCCCCAGTGCGAACAGGCGACGCTGCGGCGTATCATCTCCGGTGGAACCGGTGTGATATTCAAGGGCAGCGGCTTTTATGTGAATGACAGTCGCACGGCCGGCTCCGGCGCGTCCGGTGGAACGGCAAAATCTAAGGATTCTCAGGGAGGATCGGCATCAACAGCGTCCGGTTCCAAGGAGCGGGGATCGCAGGGAGATACGGCGAAAGCAGACAGTTCCAAAAAGTCTGCCTAAGCATTTTACATCCGCTATATATTGATTTTACCGAGCAAACCGAGTATTCTAAAGATATGGATATTGCAGCGTACTCCCAGGAAAAACCAAACTGTTGCTCGGAGGCCTTTGTAGACACCTGTGCCCAGAAGCTCAAGGTGTGTGGTCATCCAATGCGGCTTCGTCTCTTGTGCCGCATCGCAAAAGATGAAGATCCGTGCGTCTCTGATCTGTGGAGCTGCCTGGATCAGCCGCAGCCGGTAATTTCGCAGCACCTCGCAGTTCTTAAGCAAAAAGGAATCGTTGCCAGTGAGGTTCGGGGTAATCGCCGCGTCTACTCGATCGTGGATCCGTTTATCCGCCAGATCGTAGGCAGCCTTATGGATGAACCGATGGCCGTTCCGCAGGAAGCGATAACCCAGTGACCGTGGGTTCGGTGTAGTAGGCGGGAGACTTTCCAGTACGGTACACTGGTTTCCATGAGAGATCAGCCTTTGGAAATCGCCTCCCTCCATCTGAGTTCCGTAACCTCCCGAGTATTCCTGTACCACAACCCGGATACGGTGTTTGCTCCGGTAGACACCACCACCGATACCCGTGGGATCGATCTGATCGTGGCCGATCAGAACACTGTGTCCCTCATTCCCCGCAGTACCCCGGCTCCGGTGGTCATACTCCCCGCAGGCGAACGCGCGAAACATATCGACATCTTAGAGGATCTTCTGCAGTCCATGGTGTCCGCCGGGCTCACGCGGGACAGTGTCGTGGCCGCCGTGGGTGGTGGCGCGATCACGGACGTCGTGGCCTGCGCCGGAAGTCTCTATCTCCGCGGTATCGATACGATTCTTATTCCCACCAGTCTCCTCGGCATGGTCGATGCCGCGATCGGGGGAAAAACCGGCATCGACTTTGGCGGTTTCAAAAACCTCGTTGGGACGTTTGCTCCGGCGCGAGAAATACGAATCTCGATCCCCTATCTGTCCTCCTTATCGGACCGGGAGTTCCGAAGCGGCCTGGCGGAGGTGATCAAGGCCGCCCTCTTGGGCGACGGTCAATTACTGACGATCCTCGAAGAACGGGCGGAGGCGGTCCTGCGGCGGGATCTCCAGCTTCTTGAAGAGGTGATCTCCCGCGCGGTGGCGGTAAAATGCTCCGTGGTTCAGCAGGATTTTCGAGAAGTTGGCACGCGGGCGTATTTGAACTTGGGACATACCTTTGGTCACGCTCTGGAGGCGACGGTGGGCCTGGGTGTACTGACCCACGGCGAAGCCGTTGCGTGGGGCATCGCCCGGGCGGCGGCCGCTGCAGAGTACGAAGGAATTGGGGATCCCGCCTGGGGAGAGCGTACCCGTGCGGTACTCCGGCGCTACGGGTACGATGTTTCGCCGTGCCCGGCGTCGGCTGATCCGGGGGCGGTGATTCGGGCGATGCAATTTGACAAGAAACGGCTTCGTAGTGGACTGAGATTCGTCGTACAAACCGGCCCGCACCAGACAGAGACGCGGGAGCTGGCGCAGGAGACCGTGGTGCATATACTGAAACACGACAAGGGGACGCACTCATGAAGACGTGGAAACAATTACTGGTGGGATCGGCGCTGATAATCAGTAGCGTCTCCGCGGTGACGGCGGACACAGGTACCGGGGCGGTCCCTGGTGCACCGGTGCCACTGTTCTCAACCGAGAATCGGTTCTCTTCGGACGATTCCTCCGAGTCGGGGGAACACCGCTACCGAGTGCGGGTGGAGGCGGGGCGCCTGATAGAAGTGATTATCCGGAGTGAGGCGGTTGACACCTACGTGGAGGCAGTACTTCCCAATGGTGAGCGGGTGACCAACGATGACTACGAAGGGCTCAATGCAGGGTTCGTGAGGATGATGCCCGCCACGGGCGAGCTCACGGTGGAGGCATCGCCTCTGTTTGACGAAGGGCAGGGGGTGTACCAGGTGCTCGTGCGGGAGGTGGGGGATGCAGAAGAGGTCACAATCGGAGAACCCATTACCGCGTCGCTCACCAAGTCGGATGCCGTCACGGGTGACGGGACCGACCGCTATTGGTTTCAGGGTTCGGCGGGCCAGATCGTGGTGATTGATGTGCGCTCGGATGATGTCGATCCCTACCTTCGGGTTCAAGATGACCAGGGCCGGGAGTTTGTCGATGATGATGGGGGGACCGGTCGGAATAGTCGTGTCAGTTACGCCTTTGATCGCGATGGGATACTGACGATCTCCGCTTCCAGCTTTTCGGGGGATGAGGTGGGCAGCTATGAACTTCATCTTCGGGAAATTGGTGATGACGCGCCCGTGGCGAGCTACCAGGGGGAGCTCTCATCTGCCGGCAACCGGGCGTACGACGGAAAACTCATGGAGCGCCATGAGTATGCCGGTACGGCGGGAGAAACGCTCTCGATTCATTTGGAGTCTCGTTCTTTCGACACCCAGCTGTATGTCAGCGGTCCCAGCGGCGAGAACATCGCCCATGATGATGACGGGGGCGGTGGGACAAACAGCCTCGTTACCGTGACATTGCCGGAGACGGGAACGTATGTACTCTACGTGCTTTCATTTTTGGACGGGAGTGGGCCGTACCGGCTGTCGGTATATCGCTAATCCCGCTCCAGGATATCCGACAGCCGGCGATAGGTGGTGCTCACCGTTTCACGATACACATGATGTCCGGCATCGTCCAATTCATCAATGAGCTGCTCCAGGCTAGCGAGACTCTCGTGAACAGCGTTGTAGAAACCACGGTTGGGCTTAAACCAGTATTGTCCGTCATCCGAGCTATAGAGCGCCAGAAACCCCAGTTGCTGGGTGTTTTTCTTGAGCGGTGCCGGTCGGAGGACTTGGTCAAGATGTCCCACCAGTTCCGGAAACTCGCGATCCACCGAAAAACCGCGCTTCCGGGGCCAATCGGTGAGTACGTCCACGTGGTCCCCCAGGAGGGCAGCGATTTTCAACACCGAGGAGAGCCGCTCGCCGTTTAACAACTGATACTCACCCACCGTGATTCTGCCGCGGAGCTTTCCGGCATTACCCGGAATCGCCGGGCGTTTTCCCTGACTCACCAGGGGCGCAAGTTCTTCCCACGGAAGAATGACGATTTTCTTTTTGCCCTTGTACGGTACCATCGGAAAGGTGCGAGGGCCGATCTGAATCTGCCAGCGAGTATCGTCGCGGGAGCTGTCACCACCTCCCGTAGAAGCGGGGGCACCGCGTCCGCTCTTACCGGTGGATTGCGCGTCTTGTCTGCTCTGTTTGAGCCCTTCGTAGAGATCCGGAGAGATGGAGCGGAGCCACTCCTTCTGGAGCGGTGAAACACTGCGAGCATAGGTGCGACTGGTGCGTACGATCTCGCCGGCTACAATAAACTGGGGTGTCTCCCGGAACAGACCCGACCCGGGATGAATTTGTATCCGTTCCGCCGTAAGGCTCTGGTAGATACCCTTGCCGGTGTGAACGCAGACGAACTGAATAAGCCCACGGGCGATCGCCGAAAGGTAGTCTGCGTGTGATCCTCCGCTGAGGATCGGAATTTCCAACTCGGAGACGATTTCCGCCAGCTGCTGCTTCACGTTGGCGATCTCGCCCATGGTACGGGGATCGAGGTAGCGGCTCTCACAGAAGCGCTGCTTGTCCGGTGCGTCCATGTACGCATCAAAGAGGCGCAAATAACTGACGAAGTCCCCCAATTCGTCGCGGTACCGGTGGTGTGCTTTGCGGGCCTCCACCTCCTCTCCCGGGGGCAAGATGAATGGTGTTGCGGAGGTCAAGAAGGAAACCGCGATCAGAATCTCCTCCATTACGTCGGGATAGCTGTGAATCGCCTCCACGATAATTCGTGAGTGGCGGGGCAGGAGCGGGAACACCGCCATCATACGTCCCACCGCTGTGAGCTCTCGCTCGTCATTGATCGCATCCAGTAGTCGGAGCGTTTCCACTGCACCCAAGATGTTGCCGCGTCCGGGACTAGAGATGAAGTCGAACTCCTCGAAATCCCGAATCCCCAGTTCCGCCATGCGCAGTACCACTTCGGACAGATCGGTGCGGTAGATCTCATCCTCCTGGAACAGGGGACGGCTTTCAAAATCGCGCCTGCTATACAAACGATAGCACCGGCCCGGGCGGGTACGACCGGCGCGGCCCTTACGCTGGTTAGCACTTGCTTTGGAAATCGGTCCCTCCACCAGCGCCGAGGTATAGGTGCGGGGATTGTAGAAGTTTGTCTTGGACAGGCCGGAGTCGATTACCGCAGTGACGCCGTCGATCGTAATACTTGTTTCGGCGATGTTTGTGGCCACCACTACCTTTCGTTTTCCCTCCGGCGGTGGGGGAAATACGGCGTCCTGCTCGGCCTTACTCAATCGACCGTAGAGAGGGAGAATATGCAAACCTCGGCGAATTGGAAGTGAGTACAGGCGGGTGATTGTGTCCTTAATCATTTGCTCGCCGGAGAGAAAAATGAGAATGTCTCCGGGGTGCTCCTCCTCAACAATCCGTTGCACCACGTTTACAACGCGATCCACGATCGCGTCGTAGGCCAGTTCCCGCGCCTGCCGTTGGCTGACACCTCGAGAGCTTCTACCGCGCCCACCGGCGCCGCCGGAGGCAGCCTCCTGCACTTCCTGCACTTTTGGGTCGTCATAGATGACTTGTACGGGGTACATCTGGGTCTCAATGCGCACCACCGGACAGGAGTCGAAGTACTGGCTGAAGATATCGGCGTTAATTGTCGCCGACGAGACGATAACGCGCAAATCCGGCCGGAGTTCCAGTGCGCGTTTTAGGAGCCCCAACACGAAGTCGATGTTGAGGCTCCGTTCGTGAGCCTCGTCCACCATTATCACGCTGTAGTCGTGCAGGTACTCGTCGTTTTTGATTTCCTGTAGGAGAATGCCGTCGGTCATCACTTTGATGCGCGTGTCTTTGGTGGTCCGATCATCAAAGCGCATCTTGTAGCCCACCAGCCCGGGGATCGTAGCATCCAACTGCTTGGCGATGAACTCACTGACCGAGACCGCCGCAATCCGCCGGGGCTGCGTGACACCGATCGTGCGCTCAGCGGAATAGCCCGCCTCATGAAGGATTACCGGAAGCTGAGTGGTCTTGCCGCTTCCGGTGGGACTCTCCACAACGACAACACGGTGAGATTCCAGGGCGGCCAGTATCTTCTCTTTCTGTTGATAGACGGGGAGTTCAGTGGGGTTCATGTTCGGCATTGTAGGCGACAGATGAGGTATCTACAACCGTGTTGCGGAGAACCGGCGGGACGATCCGTCCGGTTGCCGTCGGGGGCTTCCCGGCGGGGTAGATCAACGCGTTCACGACACCAGAATGCCGCCGGTATCAGCCTTCCGACGTTCGATAGCGGTCGAGAAACGCGGGGGACACCGCAGAAAGTGCAATCCCGTCGAGATTGGTTCGCGTTGCCAACACTCTCAGGTTTACCGTATCCGTCTCATATTCCTGGTGCCCGCAGATCAGTGCGAAGGGAATGTGTTTACGCTCCGCAAATGCGAACTGTTGACCGAGTTTCCGGGCGTCCGGGTATACCTCACACTGAATTCCGCTACTCCTGAGCGTGGCGGCTATCCGATGGTAATGGCTGAGCAGTTCCGGGTCCTGCATCGTTACCAACACATCCGCCGACGCCGGTGCGCCCTCGGCAATTCCCAATTCTTCCAAGGCGGCGATGAGCCGATCCAGGCCAATTGAGGCTCCTACTCCCGGCATCGATTCCTTGCTGTACAATGCAACCAGGTCATCATAGCGTCCGCCGGAACACACGGAGCCGATGTTCTCTACGCCACGCAAGAACGTTTCAAAGACGACGCCGGTGTAATAGTCGAGGCCGCGGGTGATCGAGGGATCGATTACGATATCCTCCGAGATACCGAGTTGTTCGGTAGCGTGGGCCAGCCGGCGCAGGCGATCCGTCTCCGGGGTTTCGCCTCCCAGTAAGCGCTCCATGGTGTCTATTACCTCGGGCATCGTGCCCTGAGCACCGATGAACTCCAGGACGTGACCAGCGAGTGCCGATCCTATGATGCTCGCCAGCTCCTCTCGGGTTGCGGCCTCCCCCACCTTGCGAAGTTTATCTACCGTGCGGAGCACCGCTTCACTATGCTCGCGGACCTCGTGCCGCTCCAAGAGACGATTAAATACCCCTCGGTGGGAGATATGGATCGAAACGCCCGGGACGCCGAGCTGCCGAAAGCTGTGGTGCATCATCGTGACGATTTCCAGGTCGGCGGACACGGAATCGGTACCGACGATATCAAAATCGCACTGCGTAAACTCCCGGTACCGCCCGCGTTGCGTGTTTTCACCACGAAAGACCTTGCTAATGTGGTAACGCTTAAACGGCAGATACAGCTCGTTCCGGTGCAGGGCCATATAGCGGGCAAAGGGAACGGTGAGGTCGAATCGCATCGCCACGTCCCGCTTTCCATGGTCGGTAAAGCGGTAGACTTGTTTGTCCGTTTCACCCCCGCCTTTTCCGAGGAGCACTTCCGTGTACTCCAAGATCGGCGTATCAATCGGCTCAAACCCGAACGACGCGAAACTGTCCTCCAGCGTACGGATCAGCGACTGCCGGAGTGCTTCTTGCTGCGGAAGAAAATCACGAAAACCTTTGAGAATGCGTGGATCAATGGGCATAGACCTTAGTGATATAACGGATCGCCGTTGCCAAGCAATACGTGTATCTTGAACGCGTATGACGGTAGCGGAACAATATCGGCGCGAACAGGAAGAATATGGACGACTCCTTCCGGAAATCGTGGAGGGTATTCGTGTCAATGAACAGCGGGTAGAACTATCTCGGCGTCTGTCGGAGCAGGCGGCAGAGGTTGATCAGAAGCGTCTCTATCGGTGGATTCAACTGACTGAGGAACACCTCGAGTCGTATCGTCGCCGCAGCGCGGCGGCGTTGGCGGCGGGAATGTGGATGGGGGTGTTGGCGGTGGTTGTTCCTTCGGTAGGGATGATCCTGGGGAGAGTGTCCTGGGCGGCGCCGGCCGTGCGGGGGAGTGTAATTGTGGGAGCGGTAGTGGCCGTTGCCGCGGCACTCCGCCTGAGAGGCGTCACTCAACGCGCGTATCGGCGGTGGTTGGAGCGGGAACTGGCATAATCGTCCCACCCTGTCCCCGACACCGGCTTCCGCGATTCCCCGCCGCTGCCGGACGATGCGGTGAAGAGTGGATTATTGTCGGTTCCTTGTGGTAGAGTGCCCGCCTGTCATGAACATGGAGGCCTTTATTCTCGGAGCCGGCGGGACGATGCCGCTCCCTAACCGCCACCTTACCTCGGTACTTTTGCGCCGCGAGGGTGAGGTGTTTTTGTTTGACGCTGGGGAGGGAACGCAAGTCAGCCTCAGATCGCTCAATCTCAAGTGGAAGAAGATTAGCGCGATTCTCATCTCTCATACACATGCGGACCACGTAACCGGCCTGCCGGGGATGCTGATGCTCTCCAGTCAAGTGGACCGCGAAGAACCACTCTACGTGATTGGACCGCCTCGGATCGCGGAGTACGTAGAAAGTAACCGCAAGGTGCTCGAGATGTACATCAATTTCGAGATTCGCGTCCAGGAAATCAGCCGACCCCAGGAGCCCCAGCAGGTATTTCAAGGCGATGGATACTCCATCTTTTCGTTCCCGCTCCGCCATTCCCGGGTGTGCGTGGGATATACGTTGGTCGAGGAGGATCGCCCGGGGCTGTTCTATCCTGAGCGGGCGCAGGATGCCGGTGTTCCACGAGGTCCGCTGTGGTCACGCCTCCAGGCGGGGGTATCCGTCAACCTCGAGGATGGGCGGGTGGTCGCTCCCGCTCAGGTTATGGGGCCACCCCGGAAGGGCCGCAAGTTTACGTACATGACCGACACGTTGCCGTTGGATAGCGTCCTTCCGCACATCGCCAACTCTGATGTGCTTATTAGCGAAGGCATGTTTACGGAAGAGCACCGCGAAACAGCCCTCGCCAAGAAACACATGACCGCTGCTGATGCTGCTCGTCTCGCGGCCCGGGCCGGGGGTATCGGGCGGATGGGCCTTATTCACTATAGTCCTCGGTTCACCAATCGGCAATTGAAGGAACTCTTACGCGAAGCTCAGGAGTATTTTCCGGATACATTTCTCACCCGCGACCGAATGCACCTGGAACTACCGTATCAAGAGGAATGACCGGAGATATAATCCCGATATCGCTGCGGATCGGGTTGGAACCCGACGATTCGACCGGGAAGGGTGTGAGCGCGCCTGACCGCAGCGCGACACTCCTGAATGACACGCTCCGCGTCGACCAGCCGGCCGTTGCGGGCCGTCAGGCCGCAGGCAAAGTCTGCATCCTGTCGCCCCCAGGTATGACGTTCCTCCCAATAGAACGCTTGAAACCGCTCAACTTGCGCGAGCGCCTCCGAGAGTGGGGTGTTGGGCAGGAGCACCACCACGGACTGCGTATGGGCATCTTGACCGGCGTCAAAGCACAAATCCGCAAACCTGAAGAACGCCAGGATCGCCTGGGCGTTGTGATAGGCCGAGGGCCCCTCTGATACGTTCTGGAAGGCAAACCAGGCGACGGTAAGATCTTGTTCGTGGAAGCCGGCGCGCTCCAGCTCCAGTGAAAGGCGGTGCTGGAGTCCTTCGTGAGGCATCAGACCTAGACTTGGTGGCTCATCCATCGGGACGCTATCATCCGACGGAAGTGGTGAGGGTGGCGTGGTTCGCAACGGGGAAGCGGCGGGGGGTATGTCCCGGCGGACGCGTCGCATCCGGGCCGCCTGCGTCACGGTGTGAATCAAGGCAATCATAAGCCCGGCGGCGATGAGTCCGAGAAATGCTACCAGGGTATCGCGCAACACCGAATAGGCGCTCTGCCGAGGCAGTACGGAGTACACCGCCGTAACGATCCGTCGACTCCCGTCCGGTAGCTCAAACGATCTCGTAAAGCGGCGGTGCACGAAATCATTGGCACGAATCTGTGGGGTGGAGCTGTGAGCGCTCGGCATGTATTCCAGCAGTTGTCCGTCCTGGGCCCATAGGTAATCCACTCCTTCATCAAAGGAATAGACACTCACCACCAAGGGGCTTTGAGCCGAGTCTCCTTGTACAAGTCGTTGGGACGTCTCACGACCGGCATCTTCCACCGAATTGCTGCGCCATGATTGAGTTACCTCGTGGGAGAGTGTGGAAAAGCGCGTGGTGGCGCGCTCTTCTTCCGCAGAGATCACCGATCCCAGCCGCCAGAAGAAGAACACTGCAATCAAGACAAGCGCGAGAATAGAGAATAGGAGATACGCCCGGGCGAGCAATCGACTCATCTCACTGGTATTATCGGTCGTTTTGGAAGAAAACAAAAGTAAAACCCGAGCTCATGCATGGGAAATCCAATCCGCCACGCGGTGCATATCGTCTAACATGGCATGCGCCGCACCGACCACCCTCTTTTGATCCAGCTCGCCCCGAAGCACCTGAAGGAGTTCCACCGGAGCCAGGTACAACAGCATCTCCCGCTGAGCTGCGTCCCACGTTCCTTCTACGGTGCGCTCCCGCCATTGGTGCAACACATGCTGAACGTGAGATGTGCGCGTATGGCGGGAGGGGCGGGGGATCTTGCGCGGTGAGCGGTACGCGCCGGGTGGCGGGGTGGACGGGTCACCGGACGAGCGCGGGTCTCCGACGGCGAGCTCTGCGGCGGCTCCCAGGGACGCGACGGTCCCCGAGCTCCGGTGCCGCGTGATCGCCCGTTCCAGTTCGGGCCGGAACATCTCGAGCGCACGTGAACGGAATCCCACCACCCCGTCCTCCCATTGGTATGGAACAGCCTCCGGGCCGATGGTTCGCTCAGCTCGGATCGACAGCTCCGGCCGGAGGCGGTGCGCCCAGGTGGCGAGGAGCCGGTCATTGGGATGGGGCCGGGCGTGTCCCCTGAGCCCTCGTGACGCCAGGTCGACACCGGCAAGATAGATATGGCTGTCCGGTGAGATCCTATGGAGCATGTGGATGGCAGTGACGGTTACGGTGGGCGCCTCAAACACGGGCAGCCACTCCGAATGGTCCGGATGCAGTTGATCCCCCAATCCCCCCGTGGCGAGGAAGCTAAACGGTTGCCGGTGGGATGACCGCAACAACGTGTCCGGGATAGCGGCGTGGGACGTGATCGCCAGGGGAGGGCTCGAGGATTGGTCGGCACCCGCCGGGGAACTGAGATACCGGGCGGCCCAGAATCCGCCATCGGTGTGCACCACAATGTCGGGGGCGATGCCGTGTCGAGCTAAGGTTGACCACGCGGAACTCGTGGCGGTAAGCATTCCCGGAAAGGCGGCGCGGCCGTCGGGAAGGAGCCGCTCCAAGCTGGGACCACTAGTGGCCAGAGTAGCGGCCGGCTGAGATGGTGGCAGATCCCATCGCGAATCTATAAGGATCGCCGAACGTATCGCATTTGTGAGCCAACGGCGCCCAAAGGAACCAATCGTGGCAATCTCACTGGAAGCGTCCCGCACCACCTCAAGGACTTCCTGTTCCGCGCCGGCGACTACGTGAGGCGCGGCGCGTCGTCCGGGCTCCCAGGTGACCAGTTCTAAGGCCGCCGCGTCCAATGAGGACAGCTGACGTCTGAGCCAGTGACGGACATCGCCCGCATTGAGCGCCGTGGCGTCGATGTGGGACACGTAGTGGTCATGGGATACGGGGCCTATCACAACGGCGAGCACCGGGAGGTTCGGATATCGTTCCGCAATTGCTGCACTCAGATATGGGATGCCTTCTCCCACCACCACGATTGCCCGCGGGTTCCGTTCGGATAGCCCAAGGGTGTCCACGTGGCGATTAGCTTCCCGCTGGGGATCATAGCGAGAGTGCAGGAACACCCCCGCCATGCGTACAGTTATGGCTCCGCTGCGGCTGGTTATCTGCTCACGTTTCACGCGACAATTCGTCGACGGTTCGTACTCGCACGCTAAGAGCGCCATGGTGCCCGATCCCGAAGAGGTGGGAGAGCGTGGTCCCTACCAGATGCACAAGCAACTCCGCGTCCAATGGGGAGTGGAAGAGACCCAGCAGCATCACGCGGCCTTGACCGAACTGGGCAACATCGTGGGTGGCGGATACCATGAGCGCCACGGTGTCTACCATATCCTCCAGGAGACGCTCGCGATCCAAATGAGGATGAATCTCAAGAATCGTTTCCGCCATCGGGTCCAAATCGGTCTCTACAATCTGAAGCTCCCGCTGTCCACGGTCGCCCTCGAGACGGTTGAGCGTTTCTCGAACCTGGTGCCGTTGCAGAACGACTGATCGGATTCGATTCTCCATGGGACGGTGCCGTCCGTTGAAGAGGAACTGCCCCGCGCTGTCACTAAGTGCCCCGAGAATGACGTCTAGTACGGCCGGTTCCAGATCAAGGATCGGGGACTCAAACACGATCAGCGTGGCAAGAAGCCGTTGGTGGTGGAAAAACGGAAACAAGGCAAGGCGAGGGGACTTTCGATAGTCGGAGCGGGACAAACGGTGGGAGAACAGCTCTCGTTGTTGGCCCCCTAAGATCCGAACACCCTGGTTACTCAGTAAACCCCGTAGTTCTTCTTCAGTGGCGCGCAACCGCAATGTACTGGTGCGATCCAACCCTGCAGTTGCCAAGGGGAGATGCTCTCCTTCTTGCGCCGGTACCAGCAAGGCTCCTCGCTCCACTGCCAGATGCCTGTGCAGCAGGGAAAACAGATGGGAAGGAGTGGTAATTCCATAGACTCGTTGTACTTGCAGCTCTCTCAGCAATGCCCGCACCGCCGCCCCAGCATCTACCGCTGAGCCGCCGGAGGTGAGAACGATGCCTTCGTCGTCAAAACCGCTCTCTGCATCCTCCGGCTTCCGAGCATCCCGCAGTGCAAACGCTCGGGCAAACACGGAGTCTGGTTGGGTCGGGCCGTTGAGGCGGTCGATTAGGTCCATCAGACGCGCTCCATGCGTTACGTCTCGAGTCCGAGTTCCTCAAAGAGTCGCTTGTATACCTCGAAATGCTCCGAATGGGCAAACTCCTCAATCTTGTCGTCGGGAAGTGCTTCCAAGAGTTGATCCATATAGCTGAGCACGGAGCGGATTTCCTGTTTCAGATCGTCCGGGAGGTCGGAGATGGAAGCGGCCGATTGTTCAGCGGGGTGATCCGCCTCCGGTTGGGTTGTTTGATCCGGGGGCAGGGATTCATCGGCAACTGCCGGCTCCTGGTAATCCTCAAAATCATCGATTCCATCTATATCATCAAGTTCAATTTCGATCTCGCCCTGTTCCTCGTCCTCGTAGGACGCGTCAGAGGCGGTGGAATCGTCTTCTGGTTCAGATGGCTCCGCCGGTTCATCAAACCGTTGATCCAGGTCGACGCCCCCGTCTGCGGAGGCGATATCTTCCTCGACGGCGGCGGCAAAGTCATCAAATCCTTCGTCCTCAGCAGAATCTTCGCTCGATACCTCCAGCTCATCAGGCTCGGGTCCTTCTGCACCCGCGTCCTCATCTGCCTCGAGTTCGTCTGCCTCG
>JBMCMH010000065.1:0-15084 GCA_048614515.1 Alkalispirochaeta sp.
GCCGTGGCCGGCGGGGTTGTCGCGGTGGCCGTGGCCGGCGGGGTTGTCGCGGTGGGCGTGGCCGGCGAGGTTGTCCGTAAACACCGCGCGATACTCCTCGAGGCCGGCCACCGGGACCGGAATGATTGCCGGGTGCTCGGCGGTAGGGGCAATCCGCGTCTCAACGATCGCACGAAGTGTTCGGGCGGTCTCTCGCGGTGCACCGGTGACAAACAGGTGGGACAGCGGTATGTGGACGATCCCCGCAGCAGGACCCGCCGCAGACGCCGCGACCACTTGATCCACAGCCGACCGCCGGGGCGCGGTCCAGCGCTCCTGGGCCTCATCTCGCGTTCGGCGGGATGGAATGAGCGGCGTCACGGTAAGCGGATCACCGGCCAGCGGAAAGGAAACGGCCCCGGGCGGAGCCCCGATCGCCGCATCCCGAGGGGGAGCGGCGGGCGGCGGGGCGTCCTCCCGTCGGCGATCAGCGGCGCTGCGTTCGCGGTCACCGGCGGCGCGATTGTACAACAGCAACGTAATCAGCCGACTGCGCAACGCCTCCAAGCGCGCTTTCGTGTCCGCGGTACCCGGTTCCGCTTCATGCAGGAGTTCTTGTCCCGCAGCCGCCACGGACATCCCCCGGTCCACCACCAAATGACGAATGCGCAAAAGCATCCGCAACTGCGAGCCGTTCCAAACGCGATATCCGGATTCGTTCCGCCGGGGACGGATGATCGGAAGGGACTGTTCCCAATACCGCAGTACGTGAGGTTTTACGCCGAGAATGCGCAAGACTTCCCGCGCTTCGTAGGTGCGTGGGTGCATCGCGATCGATTACTCCTTCAGCTCCACGAAAAACGGGATGTGGTCGAATCCCATCTCTTCCCGAATCCGATTACGAATGAAACGCAGGTAGAACTCGGGAAAACTCTTGCGCCGATTCACGAACAGGATAAACCGCACCGGATTGGTTCCCACCTGCGTAATATACCGTACTTTGTAGGGCTTCTTGCCGGAAGGCGGCGGGGTCTCCTCAACCCAGCGTTGCAAAGCCTGGTTTAGAGGCCCAGTGTCCACCCGGCGATGAAGCTCCCGTCGAACGTGAAGAAGACGCTTCAACAGAACGTCGATCCCTTCCCCGGTTACCGCCGACAACGGTAAGATCGGCACATATTGGAAGACGGGAAACAGGAAATGGATCCGGTCGGTGATCGCGTTGAGCTGATTTCCCCGGTCATCGAGGAGATCCCACTTATTGAGGACGACCACCGTACCCCGACCGCGATCGGTGAGACGGGCGGCAATTTTCTTGTCCTGCTCGCTGAGACCCTTCACCGCATCGATCATGAGCACCACCATCTCGGCAGCATCGATCGCATCATAGGCACGCTGCACCGCGTAATATTCCACGTTCTCATTCACGCGGGAACGTCGGCGAATGCCGGCGGTGTCCACCACAATGAACTCCGTCCCGCGAAATGCAAAGTGGGCCTCCACCGTGTCCCGCGTCGTCCCCGCCAGGTCGGATACGATCGCCCGTTCCTCCCCCACAAGCCGATTGAGGAGGCTGGATTTTCCGGTGTTTGGTTGCCCGATAATGGCTAACCGAACCGGCGTGGCAAGCGGATCGTGGGGCTGGTCATCATCCGCTTCCTGCGCGGCGTCACCGGTTCCATTCGCGGTATACAGCCCTGCTTCGGTCAGGATTCCGAGGATTTCCTCTTCCAGGTCGTCCATGCCCAGCCCATGAGCCGCGGAAACACCCACCACCCGCGGCACCCCATACTGCCAGAATTCACTCACCATCTGATCACGCTGGGGATTATCAACTTTATTGACCACTAAAATACTTGGTGTGCCCGCGCGTCGCAGGAGTTCGAGGAGCTCCTCATCCTCACCGGTCAGTCCCCCAACTTCTACCAGCAAGAGAACCACGTCGGCCCGCGCCATCTCGGATCGACTTCGATCATACACCTGGGTGTCGAGCTGCGCTTCTCCCTCACCGATTCCCCCGGTATCGACAAGCAGGACCGGCAGATGAGCGATTTCCGTCTCAACCGCCACTGCGTCCCGCGTCACGCCGGGCATGCTGTCGGTAATGGCCAGCCGCCGTCCATAGATTCTATTGAAGAGGGTAGACTTTCCCACATTGGGGCGTCCGGCGATGCAAATTCTTATCATTGTGTTCCGTCCGTTCCGGTGCAGATGTTTTAGTACAGCGCCAGATTGAATCGCTGCTGCATGTGTTCGCGGACGGCCCGGTCAATTTCTTCCGCCGTACGCAATTCCATAATATTCCCGGCCAGTTCCTCCGCATCGGAGAGACTCACCGAGCGGATTATCCGCTTGACTTCCGGAATCCCTACGGCGCCCATGCTAAACTCATCCAACCCCAATCCCAGGAGCACAACCGTGGCTAACGGGTCGCCGGCCATCTCTCCACACATCGCCACGGAAAGCCCCTCTTGGTGCGCGTTATCGATCACCATCTTAATGAGACGCAACACCCCGGGGTGAAAGGGTTGATAGAGGTACGCGGTTCGCTCGTTGCCGCGGTCCACGGCGATCGTATACTGAATGAGGTCGTTGGTGCCGATGGAAAAGAAATCAACCTTCCGCGCGAGCGTATCGGAGATAAGCGCCGCCGACGGTACCTCAACCATGATTCCCACCGGAATCTGTTCATCAAACGGCTGCCCCTCGTGTCGGAGCTCCGCTCGGACGTCCTCCAAGATCTCCAGGGCCTGGTTCAGCTCCGGCATACCCGAAATCATCGGAAACATGATCCGCATTTGGCCATACACGCTGGCCCTGAGCATTGCCCGCAACTGCGTGCGAAACACCGCCTGTTCTGAGAGGCACACCCGAATTGCCCGCCAGCCGAGAATAGGGTTCTTCTCGTCCCCAGAATTGATCCCGGGGCTGATCTTGTCACCGCCCACGTCAAGGGTGCGGATCGTAACCGGGCGCCGGCCCATCGATTCCAGAACGCGGCGATATGCCTGTGTCTGCTCATCCTCGGAAGGAAGCCCGTCGGGTCGAAGGAAGAGAAACTCCGAGCGAAACAACCCAATGCCGTCGGCGCCGTGACTCACGACGCCATCCACCTCCTCAGAGATTTCGATATTGCCCTTGAGCCAGATCAACTTGCCGTCTTTTGTCTCGGCCGGAAGATCGTTGAGGCGCATGAGTTCAACCTCATGTTCATGCCACTCACCCTGAAGCCGGTTATAACGCTCAAGCGTTTCCGGGTCGGGATCGATAATCACGACGCCCTGGTTTCCGTCAACGATAATTTGTTCGCCACCAGAGAGCGCCCGAGTAATGCGCGATAGCCCAAGTACGGCGGGAATCTCGAAGCTTCGTGCGATTATGGCGGTGTGTGACGTCTTACCGCCGGCGTCCATCGCGATCGCCCGAATCATGCGCTTGTTCATCGCTACCGCGTCGGAGGGCATCAGATCATGCGTCACCAGGACGACTTCTTCCTTCAGCTCCGCAAGACTGACCTGGTCTCGCTGAAGTAGGTGGTTGAGCACCCGCTTTGATACATCGTGGAGATCGCTGGTGCGTTCCTTGAGATACGCATCACCCGACTGCGAGAGCTTGTCCATGAGCTCCTGAACCGTCTCATACAGCACCCATTCAATATTGAGGAGCTCCTCCTCAAGTCGCGCATGGACCGTCTCAAAAAAGCTAGGATCTTTCAGCATCAGCTGATGCGATTCGAGCAGCTGATGTTCATCCTTCTCGAGCTTCTGCGAGGGATTCTTCTTGATGTCTTCAATGTCGTTGCTCGCCCGTTCAACCGCCTCACTGAGACGGTCCTTCTCCTGTTGCAAGTGCCCACGATCGATCGGGTATTGCGGCACGTGAGGAACGTTTTCGCTATATATAAGCACGTTTCCAATCGCGATGCCGGGAGATGCGGCGATTCCCCGCAGTTGTACCATGATGCAATCATAGATTGTAGCTTTCATGACTGTCAAACTGCGGCCGTCCACAGCCGATACTCTTAAGCATGGGCAAGAATAGCTCCCGCACGCGCACATCCTTCGGTGTCCTATTTTGGATCGCCGCGATTCTCTTTGTCGCAGTACTCCTGATGTTTAATCTTCCGACAATTCGAGGCGTTCTGGAACGGACCGATTTTGTTGATGTAGTGTTTGAGGAGCGATCAGGAACAGCCACTGACGACCGTCCTGATGAGTCCGGCGAGCCACCTTCGCTGGGACCCACCGACGACGACCCCCAGCAATCCGACGAACCTTCCCCACCCGATGAGGAAGAGACTGAGCTCATCGTCCCGGAGGTAGAAGATATCCAGGACGACAGCTTGCCCTCGGCGGAGGAAGAGGCGGAGGAAGAGGCGGACGAGGATGGGGATGAGATGGAACTGGATCCGCCGGAGCGGACCGAAGAGACCGGACCGCAGCGAACGATGCAACGAGATTTGTTCTTTATTCTGGTCTCCGACGACGGCCGGATACTTGCAGAGTCGGTGGAGCGAACGATCCGCTATGAGAGCGGGCCGCTCACCAGTACCCTGGAGGCGCTCATCGCCGGCCCCACCGCGGAAGATCTCAACCGTGGGCTCCTCAGCCTGATCCCCTCCGGAACCGAATTACTGTCGGCACGGGTCGCGTCCGGAGTAGCATTTCTCAACTTTAACGAGGCGTTTCGCTTCAACTCGATGGGTTTAGAAGGGCTCCTGGCACAACTGCAGCAAGTCGTGCGCACCGCCACACAGTTTTCAACGGTGGACGCGGTGCAGATTCTCATAGAAGGCCAAACCGAAGAATATCTTGGCGGTGACGGGGTCTATATTGGTGAACCCCTTACCCCCGAGGACTTGCGGAACTGACACCGTGGGCTAACCCCACCAAGAGCAGAACTTCCCGATTGCCGTCGCGACCGGTGATGGGGCTGTCCACTCGGCGGTGTACCACGATCCCCTCGTCCTCCGACAGCTCGCGGCACACCCGATCGATAACCGCCACACGATCCGCGCCCTGAATCACTCCCCCACCCGCATCAAGCGCGCCGGCGTCGGTGGTTCGGTTCCACCGGTATTCCGCCGCCAGCTCGAACTGCGGTTTTAGGAGGGCTATTCCCCATCCCTCGCGGGTAAGCAGGAGGATACTCCGGAGCACTCCGCGTAAGCTTCGAAACGAAAGATCACAAACCGCGGCGTGCGGGTGGGGAGATAGGCGTGCCGCGGCGACGGCACTGATGTTGGTCCGCTCATGCACATGAACCCGAGGGTCGGTGCGAAGGCGGTAGTCCAATTGATTGTATCCTACGTCAACAGCATGCACCGCCGCCGCGCCCCGCTGCAGGAGGCAATCGGTAAATCCCCCGGTGCTTGCGCCGGCATCCAGCCAAACCCGTCCCTGCGGGCGCACGTGCCACGCCACCAGGGCGGCCTCGAGCTTCTCGCCACCGCGCGACACAAAGCGGCGTGTTACGATCGATAGGTCCGCTCCCGGTACCACCGGATGCTTGGGATCCACCGTGGTTCCACCGTTGACGCGCACTTCCCCACACATAACCATGCGGTAGAGCTCGTCCCGGGAATACTCGGAAAATTGGTGTACCAGGGAGTCGAGCAGCGGTGTTTTGCGTGACCTACCGTGTCCCCGGCCCATGGGCGTACCGTTAACTCAAATGAGCGAGCGGAATTGAAAACGCTCCACCGAGGAGGCCCGCATGCCGTGCTCATCAGTTTGAACCACAAGGCCATGGAGGGTCGCCGCGTTGGAAGCTACTTCATTCTTCAAGGGAAGCTGCGTGATGACTCGCCGGACACTGATGGAGGGCTCAAATCCGATGACACTGTGGTCCGGACCGCAGGCACCGATATCGGTAATTGCCGCAGTGCCTCCCGGCAGGACCCGTTCATCCGCGGTCTGCACGTGGGTATGCGTCCCATAAAAAACGGTTACATCTCCATCGAGGTAGTGAGCGAGCGCCTCTTTCTCTTCAGTTGACTCCGCATGAAAGTCCACCACGATCGCATCCACTTGGCCGTCAAGGCGTTTGAGGATCTCTCGCGCCCGGCGGAAGGGGCAATCGATAGCAGGCATCCGGTCACGACCCTGAAGATTGATAATCGCAACCCTCCCCGCCTTACATTCATGGACATAATGTCCGTGCCCCGGCGCCCCGCCGGGATAATTGTCGGGACGCAGAATTCGTGGATTCGTGTTCAATAGTTCTGCGATATCGTCGTGGTGCCACACGTGGTTACCGGTGGTAATCACGTCCGCCCCGGCCTTAAACAATTGGTCCGCGATGACGGGGTTAATTCCAAACCCCTCGTCGGCGTTTTCGCCGTTGACGACCACCACATCCGCCCGGTGCGTACGAATAAGCCCCTTCAAGGCGCTTACCACCGCGCGCAGACCGGGCTGGCCGATCACGTCCCCCAGGATGAGTATGCGCATACTACCGGGCATACTCCACTACCCGTGTTTCACGAATCATCGTCACCTTGATGCGTCCTGGATAGCGGAGCTGATCTTCGATCTTTCGCGCGATCGACTTTCCGATCTCCCGGGCCTGCTGATCGCTTACCTTCTCGTGATTGACCATGATCCGTAGCTCGCGCCCCGCTTGGATCGCATACGCCTTATCCACGCCGTCAAACTCCTCGGCAATCGCCTCGAGGTTTTCCAAGCGCTTAATGTAGTTGTCCAGGGTCTCTCGTCGTGCCCCCGGTCGGGATGCGGAGATCGCATCAGCGATCTGGACGATTACGGACTCGATGCAGTTGTGCGGCACATCTCCGTGGTGCGCGGCGATGCAGTTGATCACCCGGGGATCTTCGCCGAGTCGCTTGGCAAGCTCTACGCCCAATTCCACATGGTTGCTATCGCCGTCGGTTTCAATTCCCTTACCGATATCGTGCAGTACGCCACCGCGCTTGGCAATTTCCACATCCGCCCCAACCTCGGCGGCCAGCGTAGCCGACAAAACCGCGACTTCTTTACTATGCGATAAGACGTTCTGGCCATAACTGGTGCGGAACGCCAGTCGTCCCAGCCCACGGACACCTTCCGGCTGCAAGTGGTGGATGTTCAGCTCGTACAGGAGCTTCTCGCCCTCTTCGTAAATCGTCTGCGTCATGTCGGTGGTTACCTTCTGCACCACCTCCTCGATCCGGGTGGGATGAATGCGACCATCCGAAACCAGCCGTTCCAGCGAGCGTTTGGCAATCTCTTTACGCACCGGGTCGAAACAAGAAACCACCACGGCCTCCGGCGTGTCGTCGATAATGATATCAACGCCGGTTAGCGTCTCGAGGGTCCGAATGTTGCGCCCCTCGCGGCCGATAATTCGGCCTTTCATCTCGTCGTTGGGAAGGCTCACCGAGGATACGGTGACTTCGGCGTTGACCTCGCTGGCCATGCGCTGCACGGTGGAGACGAGGATCTCTCGAGCCTGGCGCTCGGCGGTCATCACCGCTTCCTGTTCAATCTTGTTGACCAGGCCTTGCGCGTCGTGCCGTGCTTCATCCTCGAGGGAACTGGTGATGAGCTTACGTGCTTCTTCCTGGGTGAGACCGGATATGCGCTCCAGCTCGTTCCGCCAGTGAATTTCAAGCTCATCGAGCTCCTTCTTCCGTTCGTCTAGATTCCTCTCACGGGTAGACAGGCGCTCACCTTCTTCTTCAAGGGTGGTTGCCTTCTCTTCTAGGTTCTCTTCTTTTTGCAAAATGCGCCGCTCGAGCCGTTGCAGTTCCTTCTGCCGGTCTCGGAGCTCGCGTTCTTGTTCATTTCGCTCGCGCTGTAGCGCGTCTCTTGTTTCAAGTATCAGTTCCTTCTGACGAGCTTCCGCCTCTTTGGCGGCATCTTTCTTCAGGCGTTGTGCCAACTGCTCGGTGGAAGAAAGCTGAAACCTGGCGTAAAGCCAGCGTATTGTCCAACCTAGAACTGCACCAGCAAGAGGAAGGGCAATGATCAACACCAACTGCATAACCTTCCTCCCCACGTATCGTAATACGTTAACCTATAGTGGCTTAGGAAGCCTTGTCAAGTTTCCAGCCAGTCCAGCTCCTCATCATCCTGAATCAGCCGTCGGTCACGGCGCTCATCACGCCGTCGCAATCGGATTGCGCGCCGCAATCCGCGCTGGATAAGACGCAGCATATCTCTCGACAACGTCTCTACCTCCGGATCGTCCAGCCGCGCGATAATCGTATCCAACAGCGCCATCACCAGTCGGGTCGCGTCTTCATACAACCCGGGCCGGAAAATCCCCCGCCGCGAACCGTCCCGGATAATGTCGGTCACCAGCTCCTCGATATGGTGACGAAGCGTCCCGATCGCCCCGGTATCGAGGTCGAACCCCGGATACAAGAACCGCTCATCTCCCCGCAGCACACCCCGAAGAATCGGATACTTTCGCATCCCCAACACCACAAACTGGTACACCGCTTTGAGCTTGTTCACCGGCGAATGGAGTCGCTCAACCACCTGCTGAACTTTGCGAATCCCCTCGCGCTCGATAAGAGTCAAAACTTGCTCGTAATACTCTTCCTTGCTCCGAAAATATTTGTAAAAGGTGCCCACACTCAAACCGGCGCGGCGAACGATATCTTCCACAGAGACATCCCGATATCCGTAGCGCGAAAACAGCTCCATTCCGGATCGTATCAGTAGGCTTCGCCGATTCGCTTTCATGGCGTCGGAGTATACCGCAGGATCAATTTCCACAAAAGATGAAATGAAGATCTTCCTCGAATATTCACATATCAATTTTGATCGGTTTTCTCATTGCGTGGGGCGCGCGGCGGGTCACAGCGCGCTCAGGACCGAATAGTGTTCCGCATCGGTGTCCGGACGTGCGCTACTGATTGACCGATAGCAATCCTCCGCGATACCACCACATAGGGGGATGCGTATGGGCGAACCGGCACAAGACCTGACAATCCGGCCGATTAGAGATCACGAAACTGATCACTACCAACTCCAGTGTCTGAAATCCGGTGCACTGCTCTCCGATACCCGGGAGCACGGACGCGCACGGTTTCCGTTGGCCGCCCCCAACCAGGAGGGCGCGTTCTTGCGCAGCGTGTACCGCCACCGCCGATTGCGGGTGGGCCCCGCCGATGATGGGCTCTTTCGGTTCGACCGGTGGCTACCCATTCAGTTGCGGCTGCCCGGGTCCGGCGCCCCCATTACGTATCGATCCACCGCGCTCGCGGCGGAGTTGGGGCTCCACAACCTGTACGTCACATTCAGCGGGTGGTGGCCCGAACGGGGTGCCCGCATACCCACCGGCACATTCAAAGAACACGAGGCGTATGCCGTGTACGGACGCATGGGAACGGCAGCATACCAAGAAACGTTGGTGGTGGCGTCCGCGGGCAACACCGCCCGAGCGTTTCTCAGAGTAGCGTCCGAAAACAACCTTCCCCTCGTCGTGGTCGTCCCGGAAGCTCACATTCCCGATTTGTGGACCGTGGGGCCCCGAGGACCATCCACCGTGGTCGTGGCCGCCGGTGACGGGTCGGATTATTCCGACGCGATTCATCTTGCCCAGCTTCTCTGCTCGCAACCGGGATTTCTCGCGGAAGGAGGCGCTAAGAACGTTGCTCGCCGCGACGGCATGGGAACCACCTATCTGTCCGCCGCATACGCCATGGGGCGCACGCCGGACCACTACGTACAGGCGGTGGGCAGCGGAACCGGGGCGATCGCCGCCTGGGAGGCAAACATGCGCCTCCTCCGAGATGGAACGTTCGGTACCACCCTTTCTCAACTCCACTTAGCACAGAACGCGCCGTTTCAAGTGCTCGTCGACTCGTGGCATGCCCGCAGCAGACAGTTGCTTCTTCCTGATGTCTCCGAGAGTCGCTGGCAGGTGGCCGCCATCACCGCCAAGGTTCTGGCAAATCGGAATCCCCCATGGGCCCCGGTGGGAGGCCTGTTTGACGCGCTCCAGGCAACTCGAGGGCAGATGTACGCCATACCAAACGAGGAGGCCGCCTCAGCGGGAGCGCTCTTCACCCGGCTAGAAGGAATCGATCCAAGCCCCGCCGCCGCAGTTGCCTGTGGGGCGCTCGTGAGAGCGGTCCAATCCGGGAACGTACACCCCACCGACCACATTAGCCTCAACATCACCGGCGGCGGGTTCGCTCGGGCCCGGGCGGAACTCGACACGCCCCCCCTGAATGCGGATATTATCGCCGGAGGTGACCTGTTCGATGCCGAGGCGATCGCCACGGAAGTTCGACGCATACAAACGATCCGGCGGAAACACTTGCCGGTATAACACCCGCCGTGCGGCGGATAGGAGTACACGCATGCTTTTGGACCAGGACGTAGAACGAGAAAGTGCCGCCAAGGCGGAGGGACATACCGACCTATTCGCGAAGTGTCACACCGACGGGGGCTACTTCGGCAAGATGAGAGCCATGGGAGACGATGAGTACACGCGACCCGTACTTCCTCCCAATCCCAGTCGCCACATGGAGTTCAAAGGGAAAGAACACATCATGTGGTCCATTAACAATTACCTGGGATTGGCCAACCACCCCGATGTCATTGAAGCGGCGCACAGAGCGGTCGATGAATTCGGCGTGAGCTCCCCCATGGGCAGCCGCATGATGAGTGGAAATACTGAATACCACTTGGCGTTTGAGCGGGAGCTTGCCGAGCACGCGGAGAAAGAGGCGTCCTTCCTGTTTAACTACGGGTATATGGGCGTCCAGGGTACGATCCAGTCGATAGTGGGCAAGGACGACATTATCGTCATGGACAAGCTGGACCACGCCTGCATCGTGGACGGCGCGTTTCAGGCGCAAGGCATGAACGGAGCCCAACTGCGCGTCTTCAAGCATAACAACATGGACAACCTCGAGCAGGTGCTCAAACGGGTCAACCGCGACCGCACAGGGGGCGTTCTCATCATCACGGAGGGCGTATACGGCATGACCGGGGATATCGCCCCCCTCAAAGAGATCACCGAGCTCAAAGAGAAGTACGACGCCCGCCTCTTCATCGACGACGCTCACGGCTGGGGTACCATGGGACCGGAGGGCAAAGGGACCGCCGCGCACCTGGGCGTTCAGGATAAGGTCGACATCTATTTCGGTACTTTTGCCAAGGCGTTCGCCTCGATCGGCGGCTTCTCCGCCTCCGACAAAGCGGTAACGGATTGGATGGCGTACAACGCCCGAACTCAGGTATTCGCGAAGAGCCTCCCCATGCTCTACGTTCAGACGCTCCGCAAGACGTTTGATCTCGTAAAAGCGGGAGAAGATCGCCGCCGGAAGATGTGGGCCCGGAGCAACGAACTGAAAACCGGTCTGCGCGAACTGGGCTTCTACGTGGGTCCCGGGGAGTCCCCAATCTGTTCGGTATTTGTCCCCCTTGGCGACCAATCCATGGAAGCGATGGGCGCCGCCACCTCCGGGTTCTTGCGCAAGCAAGGCGTGTTCGTCACGGCGATCGCCTACCCGGTTATTCCCATTGGCCTCCTCATGTTCCGAATGATTCCCACCGCGATGCACGAGGAAGAGGACGTCCACAACACCCTGGCGGTCTTCAAGGATATGCGAGATAACTTGGGCTTGCGACTCAGCATGAACGAAGACGAAGACAAAAAGATTCGCAAAGTCTACGGAATCTAAGACCGGGAATCGGGATATGGGCGGCCTTCGCCGCCGAACCGAGGGTTCCGCGAGGGACCCTCTCCACTCGGGTCGCCGCTCCCGCCCGAAACGGGGGCCGGCCCGCCTCGCCCCGCCGGCTGGGGCGATGTCAACCTTTAACGCGCCCCATTCCCATTGCTTTGATCATCCACCGCGGAAGGGGCTTCTCCATACCGCGTTTTTGCAGGTCCAGGTACCAGTTCAGCTTCTGTACTACCGGAAGCTTGTGCGTCTCGACAAACTCAATCAGCGTTCCATCAGGATCCTCGATATACGCAAACCGGCCGCCGGCCTCGCCCATATCAAAACTGGAGCCGGAATCAACCGTAAACGGATGCCCCGCCGCCTCGCACCGCGTCTTGAGCAGGTCCATTCCCACCACATCAAAGCACACGTGGATAAAGCCCAAGTCCCCCCAGAACCGATCGGCAAACACCCGCATACCCTGGTGGTCGGCTACTTCTACCAGTTCCAGCCGAGTGGAGCCGAACAGCTCGCTAAACGCCCCCTTACCGACGTCGGAGCGCTGCAGCAATACCCTCCGAAGGGTACGATTGCCCCCAGGCAGCTCCGCCAGGTCGTCAAACACGCCGGCCTCATCATAGATTTTCGTATCATATCCGAGGACGGTGGCGTAGAAGTCCAGCGAGGCCGCCATATCGGACACTCCTACCAGGGCTCCCTCCACCCCACCAGTGTGACGGGCCGGTTTGGAGAACCAGCTCTCGCTTTCCACCACCTGGTGATGATTGCCATAGGGATCACGCACTGCAAATCGAGCGCGTCCCTCGGGATCCTCAACCACACCACCAAGTACATGCGCTCCTTCGGACTGGAGCCGCTGGTACGCCTGGTGGACGCCTTTGGCGCGAATCCGCCCCGCCAGCAGACCGTAATCACCGATCTCCACCGGCCGGGCGGGCGGCTGCGGAGTTCGGCTGGTATACTGCCAAATCTCAAAACCGCCACCCCCCGCCAAATTGATCGCCAACATGGCGTCGCGGCTCTGCACGGTACCACCGGTGTACGGCGTCATATACGGTGCTTCCGCCGCCTCCCGGAACACCGGAAGATCGGTTCCAAAGCTCCGTCGATACCATGAGAACGCCTCGTCGGTATTGGGAACGCCCACCCCGAGCTGTTGAATTCCGCTGAAGATCACGCTTTCCATAGCCGGTAGTATATCCGTTCTGCGACGGAACGTCAGGAGCCCCGGCATCAGCTCCCCACGATCAGCACCGCCCACTGAGCCACCACGATCATCGCCACCACCATCGTTCCCACCGGAGACGATCGAACGGCAGTTGCTTTACGCTCCGCCGTTGCCGCTACGGAAGCGTCCATCGCGATCAGATCGCCGTAGAGGGAATCGAGCAACATATCCGCCCGATAGAACGGCCGCCGTACGCCCAGCTCACCCCGCCGTTCCATGATTTGTTCAAACGACCAAAAGATCTTTCCCGCCAAAGACCCAAGCTTCCCGGGGAGGCGCAGATCCGCGCGGACCGCCACCAGCGAGACGAAAACCATCCCCACGATGGTGAGCGCCTTGAAGACACCGGTTCGAAGCGCTCCCTGGGTGACACGAAAGCCTCCGATCTCGGCTATCACCGCCCCGGACGGCACAATGACGTGAAATGCGGTTATGGTGGCAATGATCGATAGAAAGTAGATCCATTGCAGCTTCTTCCCCGCCACGCGCGCCAAAAATCCAAACAGCACAACTTGCGCCACCCGAATGATAATGTGTTCTTGCAGCAAGTACGCCGGCAGCACGAGCATACCCGCCCAGAACAGCATTCGGGCGGAGATATTTGACCGCATCCAGGGGTGTTGACGCCGGAGGCTCACGCTCCCGCCTCCGGTACCGCCGACGTGTCCAGAAGCTCATAGTCGTGTTTCAGTCTGGCCAGCCACCGGGAGAATGATGCAAAGTGTTCTGCCAGCATGCCCACCACGACACCGGCGATGGTCCCGAGAATGAGAAAGGGCGGGGCAATCACCCACGATCCGGGACCGAAAATAAACAAGACCGACAAGGTGACCTGCACCACATTGCTGGCCACCGCCCCGGCGGTACTCACGCCCACAAGACTCACCCGCCGGGGGCCAAGGGACACGACACCAATCATGACAAGGGCGCTGGTAAAGGAGCCAAACAGCGAGAACAAAAAGACATAACTAGCAAGGGTACCGTTAATCAATCCCTGCCCCAATACCTTCAAGAGCGTCAGAGCCAGCACGTGGCGAGGCCGGAAGAACCGAAGCACCACCAGAATCGGGAGATTCGCCAGTCCCACCCGAAAGAACGGCACCGGTTTGGGAATCAGGTATTCCAGCGTTGAGAAGAACATCGCTACAGCCGCGAGCATGGCAAGAATGTTGGCGAGAGATACCCCCCGCTCCGTCGGGGTCGGCGTTCGCTCCATGGGCGCAACGGTACCACACCTTCTCTACACGTGGATACGCACTTCAGAATGCACCCTCCCCGTCAACGGATTAGGATAGTATAATTGTCAAATATGACCGATCGCGGACCGCTCAAGATCGCTGGAGTCTATCTATTGTTCGGGTTTATCTGGATTTTGATCTCCGACACCCTGGTCATGATGGTTTCTACGTCCACCGACCAATTTGCCCGGCTCCAAACCGCCAAGGGGTGGGTATACGTGCTATTGACCACCGCCTTAGTGTATATCCTCATGGTGATCTACTCTCGCCGGAAAGAACTTGCCCGCCAAGAAGCGATTGACGCCGGTGCAGTACTCGCCCGGGCGTTAGAGCAGAAACAGCTGTTGGTTCGGGAACTACACCACCGCGTGAAGAACAACCTCCAGACGGTGTTGGCGCTCCTAAACTTGTCCGAGAACTCCGACGAGCCCGAAGTGGTGTACCAACGCGTACATGCCATGGCGGACACCCATGAACTGGCGATGGCGTTTCCCGATCCCACGGCGATCGAGGTAGGCGACTTTGTCCAGCGCATCGTTTCCGTAGTTGCGCCGCACGGTGCATACCCCGTGACAACTGCCGTCCAAACGGAAATTCTGAAGCCGGATGATCCACGCGAGGCACCCACAACCATCACCGTGAACCAGGCCGTCCCTTTGGGAATGTACCTCCACGAAGTGCTTCGCGGGATGAGCCGGGAGCAGCGTACGCCCCCATCCGGTACGTTGAAAGTCACGGTAACGGTTACAGATACCACCTGGAGCGTGACGACTTCACCAGCAGCCCATCGGCACCACCACACCCCAAAAACGGCCCGCGCCCTCTGCGAGGCGTGGGCGGCCCAAGTCGGCGGCCGCATGGTACATACCGATGCGTCCCTGCGCCTTGACGTGCCGCGACAACCGGCTCTCAATTTGAGATTATATACTGTCCAGGAATGATCACGGCGGGATTCGAACCCACGACCTTCGGCTCCGGAGGCCGACGCTCTA
>JBMCMH010000066.1:0-15024 GCA_048614515.1 Alkalispirochaeta sp.
GTCCGTACCGCGCATGAAGCGGGAAGCGGCACGGACCGCGTGATCGTCCGCCCTGCCCTACAACAGCTCCGAGAGGAGCTTCCGCACCTCCGGCACCCCGTCAATTGAGTACTGCGCTGCCGTTGCTCCCACGCCAACCTTTATCGAAATGGAGCGCTCATCGAGTGCCTGAAACATGTACTCATCGGTGGCGTCGTCGCCCATCGCGACAACCAGGTCCCACTGCCCGCTATCCACAAATCGCCGCACCACACGCCCCTTATGGACGTGAGTCGGTTTTACTTCGATCACCCGGTTTCCATCCAGCACGGACAATTCTAAATTGCTGGTAAGGCTAATGAGCGTCTCCCGCAACTCAGCCAATCGGACATTGGCAAGTTCCGGCTCGCTGTTGCGGTAGTGCCACGCCAGGGAAAAATCCTTCTCTTCCAAGGCCGAACCTGGGGTACGGTCGACGGTGGTCTGGATAATCGGCGCGATCTGTTCCTTCCAGCCGGGAACACTCACAGAAGCGGCCTCCCACTCTCGATCCAGGAGGCGGATCCACGCCCCGTGCCCGGCTCCAAGTCCCACCGGCAGATCACCGAGCCAATCTTCGAGGTTGGTGCGGTCCCGGCCACTGGAGATAACCACCGTGATCCCCTCATGCTCGGCGAGCTCGGTCAACAACTTCCGGAGCTCATGATCCGGGCGCGCCTGTCCCGGACGCCGAAAAAACCGCATGAGGGTACCGTCGTAGTCGAGAATGAGCAGCCGCGAGGCGGCACCCCGCCACCGGTCCAAGATGGATTGTTTTACGACCGGGGTGATCGGTTGCGCCCGGTAGGACGCTTGCAACTCCTGCATCCCGTTGAGCTTTTCGAGAAAACTGTGCGCCCAGTACTGGACGGTCATTCGCTTCAACCGGCGACGCATTTCGCTGATGTTGTGTTCTTGTTCCTCCGGCGGTTGAATGAGGGAGTCATGGATCGCCGTGGCAATGCCGTCGATGTCACTGGGATTCACCTGGAGCGCTTCACTGAGTTCCCGCGCAGCACCAGCGGTCTCACTGAGCACCAGGACACCCCGGTTATCGGTGCGGGCCGCCAGATACTCCTTGGCGATGAGATTCATTCCGTCCCGCAGCGGAGTCACCAGTAGGACGTCCGCCCGACGATACAGCGCGCTCAGCTCTTCAAAGGAGCCGGTCTGGTACTGATAGTAAATGGGGATCCAGTCTAACGTGCTGAACTGCCCGTTAATGTTACTCACCAGCTCGTCTACTTCTCGTTTGAGCTCCATGTAGCGCGGAACCGACTCCCGCGAGGGAGATACGATGATTACAAGCGTTACGGTGCCCTGCAACTCCGGATACAACTCAAGCATGCGCCCAAACGATCGAATACGGGTGGGAATCCCCTTGCTGTAGTCGAGACGGTCCACAGACAGGATCACTCTCTGGTTTCGGTAGCGAGTGGTAAGCGTCTCCAACACGGATTGTACATCCGGAAGCTCCCCGGCTCCGGCGTACCGATTCCAGTCGATCCCCATGGGGAAGACATCAACCTTCACAGCGCGGCGGGCAGTGTGAATGACGCCCATGGCGTGATCATATCCGAGAAGTCGCCGGACACTGGACAAGAAATGGCGGGCGTAGTCATAGGTGTGAAACCCCACCAGGTCGGAGCCCAGTATCCCTTCCAAGACCTCCTCCCGCCAGGGGAGTAATCGAAAGAGTTCATAGGAGGGAAACGGAATGTGCAGAAAAAACCCCACCTTCACCCCCGGAAACTCCTGTTTAATCAGCGCCGGCAACAAAAACAGATGGTAGTCATGCACCCATACGGTGGCGTCCTCGTCCAATTCCTGTTTGACAACATCGAAGAACCGCTGATTTACCTCACGGTAGGAGTTCCACCACTGGTGATTGTACTCGGCGTACGTTGGGAAATAATGGAATAGAGGCCAAATTGTGTCGTTGCAGAACCCGCTATAGAACAGATCTAACTCACGCGAGGAGACATCCACAGGAACCGCGTGATATTGATCCCGCAAGGTGACCTCAATCTCCCGTCGTTCCTCCGGGGAGAGCTCATCACTAGGGAGACCACTCCAACCGATCCACAACGTGCTTCCATCGTCACTGGCTACGGAGCTCAGACCGGTGGCCAGGCCCCCAACGCTTGGCGTGTAATCCAGCCCACTGGCGGTGCGACTCACTCGGACCGCCAGGCGGTTTGATACAAATACTGTCTGACTGCGTTTCATAGATCTGTAAATACTACCATAGGGTGAAGTGTTTCACAAACCGTACTAACGTGTGCGGCGGGTGGTACGGATATGAATCGCCTGATACATCTGTTCGTCGCACTGCCGGCAACGGCGACTGGGATGGTTTACGCGCAGCACGGCCCGTCTAAGGACATGACACCGAGACATCTGGTACTTGCTACCGCCGACACCGCGCCCTACTCTCCGGTTGATGGACGGGGAATCTATGATCGACTCCTACAGCGTCAGCGAAGAACTGGGGTTCACCCTGACTATACGGCCACCTACCCTCGAAGCGGGCACTCCTGGAGGCGGATCAAGGACACGTTGACGGCGATTTTGCCCGGACCGCCCACGTCGTAGACGATTTTCCGAATCTCCGGATCGTGTCGTCCCCGCTGTCCACCTGGGATTTTGTTGCTATCGCACGGGCAGGCGCGCCGGCCCACTATGGACACGCCCCGGAAATGCTCCAAGGTCGCGCCTCGGAACATCCGGTACCCGCGTCCTCCCCGAGGAATCACTCACTCAGGCGGTATACGCTACCAGCGATAATGCACAAGAGGACGGATTCGCGCCTCGTACACTCGATTGACCGCCTCATGCATCTCCGGCGTGAGCGGCGGGAGATCCGACACCGCGCAATTTGAACGAACCTGCTCAGTTCGGGACGCCCCGGGAATGACGGTGCTCACCGCGGGATGGTCCAACACCCAGCGCACCGCGCTCTGCGCCATAGAAACGGTAGTGGGTAGTATCGTGCGCAGTTCGTCCACCGCATCCAACGCCTCCTCATACGGGACGCCGCTAAACGTCTCTCCCTTATCAAAGGCGGCACCATCACGATTAAACGTTCGATGATCGTCCTTGTGAAAGGTAGTATCCCGTGTGAACTTTCCACTCAGGAGACCACTGGCCAGCGGCACCCGAATGATAACCCCCACGCCGCGGGCAACGGCGTCTTGGAAAAAACGCTCCCGGGGACGGTGACGGAACATGTTGAAGATCATCTGCACGGTGGTGACGTTATCGTATTGCAGCGCCTTTTCCGCTTCCTCCACCTTCTCCACGGAAACTCCCATGTGTGCGATCTTTCCCTCGTCTTTGAGTCTGTCAAAGAGCTCAAAGATCTCGGGACGATAGTACACCTGGGTCGGCGGACAATGGAGCTGAATCAGATCCAATCGATCCAGGCCGGTGTTTTTGAGGCTGTTCTCAACAAACCCACGAAGGGCCTCCGGGGTGTAGGACTCATCGACGTGAGGCGACAAATGCCGCCCGCACTTGGTTGCCACATACACCTCGTCCCGCCGGCTCCGGACGACGGCGCCCACCGCCGCCTCGCTCAGGCCGCCGTCATAGACGTCCGCCGTATCGATGAAATTGACACCGGAGTCGATTGCGGAATTGATAATCGTCTCCGCAGCCGAGTGATCAAACTCACCGCCCCAGCCGCCGCCAACCTGCCACGTGCCCAGGGAGACTTCCGACACCTTCATGCCTGTTTTACCGAGATTTCTGTAATTCATAATATACATAGCCTAGCATGGAGCCCGACTCAGAGCAAGTACCGGCGCCGATGTCCCCACCATCGGTGCACCCCACCATGCGAGGCGAACGAGACACCGGCCACCGGGAGCTCCCGCCGCCGGGAGCTCGCGCGTTCGTTATTCCAGTTCAACCCGATATAGTCCGCCGCTGCGAGCGTCGGTGAGCACGTACAGATACCCATCGGGGGCCTGCCGCACATCGCGGAAACGCGCAAATCCGGAGAACAGCTCTTCCTGGTCCTGCACCTCTCCTTCGGAATCCAACTGAACCCTGCGAAGGTGTTGTCCCGCCAGCGCACCCACAACGGCGTCGTCCTTCCATCGGGAATACCGATCGCCCGTGACAAACGCCATGCCCGAAGGCGCGATGGACGGCGTCCAGTGCAGCAGAGGATCAACGAACCCGGGTAATGAGTCTTCCTCGGCGATCTCCCGGCCGCTATACGCCACGCCGTGGGTGACGCGCGGCCAGCCGTAGTTTTCACCGGCGGTGAGAATATTGATCTCATCACCTCCCCGGGGACCATGCTCGTGCACCCACATCTCACCGGTGCGCGGATGGAGTGCCATACCTTGCGGGTTGCGGTGCCCCCAGGTGTAGATCCCTTCTGCGGCACCTTCGATGGAAGGATTATCCTCGGGCACCGTTCCATCCGGGGCGAGACGGACCACCGTTCCCTGGTGAGACGCAGCGTTCTGGGCCTGTTCCGGCTGTCCCCGGTCACCGATCGTGATGTAGAGATATCCCTCACGGTCGAACGCCAGGCGAGAGCCAAAATGCTGCCCCCCCGACACTGCCCGATTGAGCGAAAACAGCTCCTCCACTTCCGTGAGCCGGGGAGACCCACCGGAGCGGTCCAAAACGGCCCGGCCGACGCGCGTTACCGCGCCGCCCCCGTTCCGAGCGGAGTAGCTGAAGAACACCATCTGATCATCTGGGAAGGTGGGGGAGAGAACAATGTCCAGGAGTCCTCCCTGACCAACGGCGGCAATTTCCGGGAGCCCCTCAACACGCTGCAGGTCGCCGGAACCCGGCGAGAGAGATGAGAGCATCCACAGCCGCCCCGGCCGCTCCGTAATGAGCGCTCCGCCATCGGGCAGTGGGGCGACACTCCAGGGATGTTCCAAGTCTGCCACCAGTTGCCTGAGCGCTACGGTTCCCGCGTCACTGCGCGCTCGCTCCACAACCTCATCCGTGACGGTTTGCGCCTCGGACGATCCACCGGCGAAGACCAGCATCCCCATCACCAGAAATAGGGCCGGGGTAGAGAGCCGCTTCATGAACCTACCGTCCATCGCTCGCCGGGGCTCATCTCACGAACCGTTATGCCCCGCGGCTTAAACTGCTCCGCCGATTGGACCAACGGTGGAAATGTTTTGTAATGGATCGGAATCGCAGTGGCAGCTCCTACCATTTCCGCAGCCTTAGTGGCCAACTCCGGCCCCATGGTAAATCGATCACCGATGGGCAACGCCGCGACCGTGGGAGCGTAAATTTCACCGATGAGCGCCATGTCCGAGAAGAGCCCGGTATCTCCCGCGTGATAGAAGACTTCTCCCCCCATCGATATCACCAAACCGCAAGGCATTCCCATGTAGCGGCCTTGATACGACGACGAGTGAAACGCGTGAGTGAACGCGACCGATCCAAAGGGAAATTCCAGACGTCCCCCGGGATTGCCCCGCTCCACCCGGCTGATACCATGTTCCTCCGCCCAATTCCCGATCTCGAACGCGCCGATCACGGTAGCGTTGTTGGCGCCGGCAATCGTCAATGTGTCGCCCACGTGGTCCGCGTGACCGTGCGTAAGCGCGACGTAGTCACAGGCGACATCCTGTGCATCCATAGCGGCCAGCGGGTTTCCCGTGAGAAAGGGATCCACCGCAAGCCGGTGTGAACCATCATCCAGAATAAACCCGGAATGTCCAAGAAACGTTATCGTCAGTGGCATGTGACACACCTCCTATACCCTCAAGGGTACTCACATACCCGAATAAGTTCAAAACGTTGCACGATTGCGCCGGGTCACTGCCGTGAGGGAGACCAACACGATGAGCCCTCCAGCGGCGGTCACCCACCCCGGCAGTTCATCCAACCAGATCATTGCCATGATCGTGGCGAACACCGGCTCCAGTACGATATACATCGAGACTTCCGCCGCGGGAACGTACTTCAATCCCCAGTTGATCAGTCCGTGTCCGAGAATGGTACAGAAGAACGCCAGCGCCGCAAAGATGAGATAGTTAACCGGTCCGTATGAGAACATCGTTTGACCGGTGAAAGCGGCAAACCCCGACAGAACGACCGCAGCGATTCCGTAGACAATGACGCTGTACACACCGGCTCCCACGTATCGCCGGGCCCAACTTCCGATCACCAAATAGCCGGATACCGCCACCGCGCCGGCCACCGCCAGAAGGTCACCGGACAGCGTCGGCTCACGACCGCTGCCACTCCCCCCAACGGCGAGAATCGCAGCGCCCAGCACCGCTCCTACGGCGGGCAAAAGCCGTCGGCGATCGATTCGTTCCTGCAAGAAGAGAACCCCGGCAAACAGCACGATTACCGGATGCATCGTGACGAGCACCGTGGAATGCATCACGCTTGTGCGCGCTAATGACGATATCCACGTGGCAAAGTGCAGCGCCAGAAACACTCCGCTCACTACCAACATCCCCACCACCCGCGGCGAGAGCGGCACAGTCGGGGACTCCCGCCGCCCACGCATCCGCACGGAGACAATCACACCCATCATGAGAAATGACAGAATCATCCGCCACGCGGCGATCGCCGGCGCCGGCGCCGTGCTCAAACGAATGAGCAGGGCCGAGAGCGAAGAAAACGCCACCGCCGCCACCACGATCAGTCGCGCGGGTACCGGGGCTCCACCTCCGTTCATGCGTCGTATTCGACCCGGTCCCGGCCGGCACGCTTTGCTCGGTACAACGCCGCGTCCGCCCGACCAATGAGTCCATCCAAGGACTCCCCAGCCCGCTGTTCCGCAACCCCCAGGCTAATCGTGATTCCCTGAGGAACCCGATCCAGCTCCAGCGACCGAACTCCATCGCAAATCCGGTGTGCCACTCGAACTGCCTCGTCACCGGCGGTTCGTGGAAGGAATGCGCAAAACTCTTCACCGCCGTAGCGACCCACCGTGTCGTTTGCGCGGACACTGGCCGTGACGATCTCCGCTACTCGCCGGATGGCGACATCTCCCTCTTGATGACCGTAGGTATCATTAATGCGCTTGAAAAAGTCGATGTCCATGAGAATGCACGACAGGCGCGCGGAGGGAATGGACGCGGTCGTCGGCTCATCGCTCCCGGAATACGGCCCAGGTCTGGAGCGCTCATCGCTCCCGGGGGACTGCTCGATCCCGGAGGGCTCCCGGGCGAGCGCCTCGGCACGACTGAACAGCGCCCGCCGCGTCAGCAGTCCACTGAGCCCGTCAGTCTCAGCTAACCGCCCCACCTCTGCGTAAAGTTGAGCGTTACTCAGCGCCAATGCAAGATAGTCGGCAACGGTGGCAACCACCCGAAACTCCCCCGCGACGAATGGGCGGCCGTCGCCTCTGCCCACGGCATATACGCCCATCACTTCACCTCGAACGACCAGGGGAGCCACCAGCCAAAAGTGGCCGGCGCGATCGGGCTCACGAAACATTTCGGGAGCGCGGCGGCGCATGACATCAACCAGTACATCCCGCCCCACCCCCTGTTCAAACAGCTCCAAGTCCGCCGCCGACAGCGCGATCATGCCCTCATGCGCTTCAATGACCTTTGGGTCTACCGCCAATTGGAGCATCCGGTCTCGTTCCTCAAAGACCACCGCCCGGGTGATCGGCATCATTCCTTGCAATTCGTTGACCACGCGGACGATCGCTCCGGTTTTGTCCATCGTCGACACGATGGCAGCAGCCGCGTTGCGAAGCACCTCCGCCTCTGCGGCGCGCTGCTCCGCCATTTCTCGCGCCTGGGATAGCTCTTCCTGAAGCTCTTGAATCTCGGTTACGTCGAAGTCGAGACCAACGTAGCGCCGGGGGGAACCGTCGGGAAAGCGCTCGTCTACCGCTCCCACGGAAAGCACCCAATGGTAGGTTCCCTCCGAGTCACGCACACGGTACCGCTCATGACCGCGAAACCGATCATGCTGCTGCGCGGAGGTCTCAAGGGCGGCTGCGCGCCGGCGATCATCTGGGTGAATACGCTCCAACCACTGCTCGTACTCCATTTCGGGGAGCCCGTAGCCATACTCGATCCAATAACGGTTGGGAAAACTGTTCTCCGGATGCGCAAAATCTTTGAGAAAGAATCCCATCCACGACAGCGTCGACTTCCGTATCCGGACGTAATCGCCGTCATCATTGGTCTCTCGAGGAATCGAGGGCATGAAGGGAGTGTATCAATTGATCGGAATAAATCCTACTAGACCGCGCAGGTCGCGATCGGAAAATCGCACGCCCGCCCCGACAAAGTAGTCCCGCCGGTATACGTCCAACGCATCGTCGACCCCGCCGGCAAGATACAACCAGCGCAGTGGATTGGAACTGTCGGGATCATAAAACGGATACACTGTGCCGTAGCCCCGCAGATACACCCCATCCTCGGCGCCAAAGTCAAACGCCTCTGCGGAGAGGGCAATCTGATCAATCGGTTTGAGGTCCATTCCCAGTCCGGCAGTACTCTCAAAGACGCCGGCTCGCATCGTCACAGGACCCCAAATGCGGGCGAGCTGCAGATTGAGTTTCAAGTCATTGGTGAGCGTTGTCTCGCGAGTAGTGGTGTCTCTCGGCACGTCATCACCGCTTCCCGTAACAACCGTTTCAGTAGTGCTTTCGATCGTTCGGGGTACCGGGGTGTTCACCACACCCACGCTGTAGTACTTGTCGTCCGCTGCCGGCAACAGGCGGAGTTCAAACTGGTCTTTGGTCTCCTGCCGCTGAGTGAGAAATTCGCTTTGGAAGCCTACCTGGACCCCCATTCCCACGGTGGAATCGATAAACGACTCAGCCTTGTCGCTAATGCGAATCGCCCGATCGTACAACTCATCGTCGTTGAGAAGCCGCCCTACGTTGCCCTCGCCGTCACGCACGAGCCGTGTCACCTGCTCCACGTCGGACGCACTGTTCTCCAGCGATGCAAGGAGCCGTTGGAGACTATCGAGATTGGTCTCGATGCCCCGAATACTGTCGGCCATGCTTTGGTCGTTGGCGCCCACCAAGCGATCCAGCCGATCCGTAAGACTGGCGGTGGACTCCAGAATGCGCTGCACGCTGGCCAGCTGATCCACCGACTGTTGGTCCAAGCGCCCACTGAACGATTCGATATTTTGGATCGTGCTGCGGGCGATTCGTAGATTCTCTTCCAAAAGCTGACTGGTTGAAATTGCTGTCTCCCGGGCCACCTGCACGATTTCACTTAACGCCTGGACCGTCTCTTCATCCTCCAGATACCTGGTAAACTGCTCCACCATTTCGGTAGCGGATACCGCCAGCTCGTTGGCGCTGCCCACGGCATCCGATATGGAGGAGGTCTGCCGCACGTTTCGCACGGTGTCGCCGCCGCTAAGCATCGCACCCTGACCGCTACCGGGATTGATCGTCACGGTGGCGGTGCCCAACATACTCTCGGTGGCTTTTGCGATGGTGGCGTCTTCGTACAGTTCTACGTCCTCGCGAATCTCTAGGGTAAGGCGTGCGCGGGTACCATCCAGCTGAATGTCTTGTATGCGGCCCACGTCTACCCCGGCAAGCTTCACATTGGAATCAACCAAGAGCCCGCTGGCATCCTCGATATACGCATGAACGGTATAACTCCGTCCGGAACCTACGATTTCCGCCGTCTGAATCACGTACACGATAAGCCCGATACTGGTGAGTGACACAAATAGTCCGATCTTTAGATATCGCGACACGTCACACCTCGAGCCTTGAAAACGAATTAGATATGAATCTACGGAGCACCGGATGATCAGTCCGGCTCAGTTCATCCGGCGTACCTTGCGCTTGGATCTGCCCTTCGTACAGAAACCCGATGTAGTCGGAAATTCGGAAGGTAGCCTGGATATCATGGGTGATGAGAATACAGGTAATACCGAACTCCTCGTTGACCTTCGTTATGAGATCGTTAATCGTTGCCGCCAGGATCGGATCCAAGCCCGTGGTGGGCTCATCGAACAGCAGAACTTCCGGTTGAACCGCAAGAGTCCGGGCCAGCCCCACCCGCTTGCGCATACCACCGGATAACTCCGCGGGGTAGGTATCAGCCACGTCCGGAAGGCCGATCCACTCCAATTTCTCCTGCACCACCTGTTCGATTCGACGTCGATCCTTTTCTCCTCGCCCTTCCACCAACGGAAAGGCGATGTTTTCCGCCACCGTCATCGAGTCGAAAAGCGCCGAGTCTTGGAACAGATATCCGAACTGCCGCCGCAGTTCAGCCCGATCTTCGGGATCACCGGAAACCATGCTTTTACCACGGAAGTAGATCTCTCCACGATCCGGCTCCAGGACGCCGATGATGTTCTTGATCAGGACGCTCTTTCCGGTACCACTTTGCCCGATAATGGAGGTGACATCTCCTTTACCAAATGAGATGTCCACACCTTGCAACACGTGATTGTCTCCAAAAGATTTCCAGAGATCGTTCACGACCAGAAATTCATCCATAGTTCGCAGTGTATCTCAATATAAGAGTTTCAACATCAAATCGGCCATGATGTAGTCGGCTACGAGGATTCCCACTGAAGAAGTAACGACCGCTTGAGTAGAGGCCTCACCCACCCCCTTGGCGCCGCGACCAGAATTGAATCCGTAGTACGCGCAGATGACCGCCATCATGAACCCCATGACCGCCGCTTTGATAAGCCCCGAGAAGATGTCCGTCGGCGAGACCAACCCGTAGAGTTGGTTAAAGAATCCGCCGGGATCCACTCGCATCATACCTACCGCAACGATGTAGCTTCCCACCAAACCGACCACGTTAGCCATGGCCGTAAGTATGGGAAACGCAATAACGCTGGCCACCACGCGCGGCGTAACCAGGTAGTGCACCGGATCGACCGACATAGTCTGCATCGCATCCAGCTGCTCGGTTACCCGCATCGTTCCCAATTCAGCGGTCATTGCGGACCCGTTCTTGGCAATCAGCATGAGCGCCGTGATCACCGGTGCAAGTTCTCGCGCCAGCGTCATACCCACGGCGGCGCCCACCATCGTCTCAGCCTGAAACATCCCCAGGAGCGCGGTCATCTGAAGCGCAAATATCATTCCGATCGCCGCGCTGGAAAGCGCGATAATCGGTACCGACATCACTCCAATTCTCTCGACCTGCTCCCATAGCAGTCGCCAGCGCATGGGCCGTCGCGGAATATTGCGGAGCACCTGGCCCAAGAATACCGCGAATCGCCCGAACCCAACAAAAAGGTCGTATATGTTGCGTCCCAGTGTCTCGATAGGCACTGCCACACCGCGGGTTCGTTCTTCCTCGTGAGCGCCGGGAGGTGTGTGTGGTCCTTTGACGTGGGAAGTGCGCGCCATGTGAATGCTACGTGAGAACGTCACTCACCGGCAGATCGCCCATGAAACTGAGCGCCTGGACGCAATGCTCGAAGAGCCGCATGCACTGCCGCGCATCATCACGAGCGCGGTGCGCAGTGTTGGCGGGTATTCCCAACATCTCCACCAGATTCTGAAGAGAATAGCTCTTTTTACCGGGAAACGCCTTTTGCGCGAGCACCTGGGTATCGATGATGAGGTTTTCCACGGTGGGCATACCCGCGCGTTGCAGTTCCGCCCGGAGAAATCCCGCATCAAACTCGGCGTTGTGCGCTATGAGAATTGCGTCCCCGGCAAACTCCATAAACCGCGGCAGTACCGACGCCACTGGAGCCTTATCCACTACCATTTCCGTGGTGATACCACTGACGCGGGCGGCGTCGGGGTGAATCTCCATCCCCGGATTGGACAACTCCTCAAACTCCGCCAGTTCCTGACCAACCGTGAAGCGGACGGCACCAAACTCCACGATACGATCCACCGCCGGATGGAGTCCGGTCGTCTCGAAGTCAAATGCCACAAAGGTGAAATCGGTTACTGGTCGGGTGGTATCGATCGTCACGCTTCGGCCTCCGCGATAATCGAACGCAGATCGTCTTCGATTCCACTGATCTGATCCTGGACGTTCCGCCGGGCCGCGGCCAGATCCATCTCAGGATCACTGTGACAACTGGCGTAGAACTTGATCTTGGGCTCCGTACCGGACGGGCGGGCGCTCACTTTTGCGCCGTTTTCCAAGAAGAACTGCAGCACATTGGAAGGGGGAAGTCCTGGTCCAGACTCGCGGCGGCCATCGCCGGGATAGAACACGGTATCTGCTTGCAGGTCAACGATGCGCTCGACACGAGCCCCGCCAAACTCCTGCGGCGGGTTATCCCGGAGCCTGGTCATGAGACCGGCCATAATCTCTTTTCCAGCCTGGCCTTCAAAGTACTTGGAGATCGTTTTCTCTTCCCAATATCCAAACTGTTTCCAGAGGCGGCGGAGGCGATCCATCACACTCAAGCCTTCTCCCCGCCAGTGAAGTGCCATTTCAATGGTAAGCATCGTGGCGGTAATGCTGTCTTTGTCCCGCACCTCGGTGCCGATCAGGTATCCGTAGCTCTCCTCATCACCCATTATGAACTGCGCACCGGTGGGATCAGCTTCGAGCTCGCGCATGACCGACGCGATATGTTTGAATCCGGTAAGTGTCTCATAAACGGTTGCGCCATAGTGCTCGGCCACCCGTTTCTGAAGCTCCGTGGTAACTACGGTGGTCACAAACGCAGGCTGCGCGGGCAGGGTTCCCAAACGCTGCCGCTGTCCGAGGATATAATCGGCCAGCAACACGCCGAGCTGATTTCCGGTTACCAAGACCATTTCATCACCGTCGGGAACGGCAATTCCGAGGCGATCGGCGTCAGGATCCGTTCCCAGCACGATGTCAGCCTGTTGCTTCTTACCCAGATCCACCGCCATCTGCATGGCGGCGGCCTCCTCCGGATTGGGAAAATCTACCGTAGGAAATTCGCCGTCCGGCTCGCGTTGTTCCGGAACAGTCTCGACCTTGACTCCCAGTTCCCCCAGAACGCGTTCCACCATCATCGCCCCGGTACCGTGCAGCGGCGTATACACTGCCGTAACCTCACCGCCCTTCTCCTTGAGGAGCTCCGGTTGCACTGACTGCCGCTTTACCATAGCAACAAAGGCATCGTCCAGTTCTTGGTCGATATACTCCAACAGCCCGGTGCGCAGCGCCTCGTCTTTGTCCATGGAGGTGATGTCGTCGGGAGCGACGTTCATCACCGTCTCAATAATGCGCGAATCGTGGGGTGCCACGATCTGGGCGCCGTCCCCCCAGTACACCTTGTAGCCGTTGTACTGCGGTGGATTGTGACTGGCGGTTACCATAACTCCCACTGAGGCGTCGAGCTCGCGCACCGCAAAAGACAACTCCGGCGTGGGACGAAGATCGGAGAAGAGATACGCCTTGATACCGTGAGCGGCAAACACTAATGCTGCGGAGAGCGCAAACTCTCGAGAATAGCGACGACTATCATGGGCGATCACCGCGGCGCGACTGCCATCGGGGCGCGCGTCACCGGCTTGGTTTACGTACTGCGCGAGACCGGTGGTGGCGCGGGCGATCACGAAGGGATTCATGCGATTAAAGCCGCCGCCGATCACGCCGCGCAGGCCACCGGTCCCAAACTCCAGGTCTGTATAGAACCGATCTTCCAGTTCTTCCCAGTTCTGCGCCCCCAAGAGCTCACGGACGGAATCGGCAAAACTCTTGTCCTGCTCCGCCATGATGTACGTCTTGGCCGCCTCAGTGATTTCCTGTTGATTCATACCGTCTCCTCCTCATGCTCAAGCCCCAGGACGTGCCGGAGTTCATCTGTACTGTAACATACGTGGTGCGCACCGGCTGCGGAAAGGGCAGAAGGATCACGGAAGCCCCACGCAACACCCACCGCGACACATCCGGCGGCGCGTGCCGTCTCTATATCGATCTCCGAATCTCCAACAAAGGCAGTCTCTCCCGCGGAAACGCCAAGCAGCTCGAGCACCCGAAATGTTGACGTGGGATCCGGCTTGTGCGGTTCCCCGTCTCTCCGCCCCAGCACGGCCGCAAATCCGCGGCGGTCCGGGGACGCGGACCGAACCACCGGATCCAGTAGTTCGGTAACGATCGGCTGCACCAGCTCATCCGGCTTATTGGAGAGCACCCCCAGGCGATATCCCTGGTAGGAGAGCTCTCGCAATAGATCCAGTACCCCGGGATACGGAACCGTCTCCACCACCGGATGTTGCCGATAGTATGCCTGGGTGCCGCGGGCGATCGCCGCCACCAGGTCGGCGTCCTCGCGGGACCCGTCCGGCAACGACCGCGTAACCAACGTACTGAGCCCCCACCCCACGCGGGTACGAACCTCATCCAAGGTGGCTGCAGGATAGCCGTGCTCCACGAGGGAGTAATTCATCGCTGCGGTGATATCCGCAAGAGTATTCAATAAGGTACCATCTAAGTCAAAAATCACCGCATGTGGCATGCCGTACGGTATCGCTCTCGGCGTCAGGGGGTCAATGTCTCCCGGCGGACTCCAACGCGATCCCGATGCCCGAGGAGGACAGATGGCACAAGAGAAGGGGTCCGCTGGGTTTGAGCGGTATTACTCAGAAATCTACGGCGAACGGTGGCCCGCGTTGAAGGCCGCCCTTCTCACGGGGACGGCGCGAGTCGCGTTTGAGGACGGGCTTGTACAGCCATACTATCTGGATCCCGCGTCGGTGACGGTGGCGCAGCTGCTGCCGGTTGCGGATGCGCAGACAGTGTTGGACCTCTGTGCCGCCCCGGGGGGTAAGGCGCTGGTGATAGCGGGACGCATGGACCCCGCCGCGCGGATGACCGCCAATGAGCGCTCTCGGCAGCGGCGGCGACGGCTTATTTCGGTTTTAGACACCCACCTTCCGTCGGAGATTCGGGAGCGCATCTCCGTAACCGGATACGACGCAGCTCAGTGGGGTGTACACCAGCCGGACGCCTGGGACGCCGTCCTCGCCGACGTACCCTGCTCGTCGGAAGAGCACGTCCTAAAGGATACCTCCGAGCTGACCCGATGGAGCCACAGCCGCGTCAAGCGACTCGCGATTCAGCAGGGCGCTATTCTCGCGGCGGCGGTGGA
>JBMCMH010000067.1:0-14963 GCA_048614515.1 Alkalispirochaeta sp.
GATGGCCGCGGAATCGATGTGGACACGGTGCGGGAGCGTGCCTACCAAATGGGTATCATCCACCCGGAGGAGACGCTAAAGCCACAAGACATCGCACGAACGGTGTTTTCGGGCGGATTCTCCACCGCCCCAACGATCACCGCCGTATCCGGCCGCGGCGAGGGACTACCGGCGGTTCGGCAACGCATTCGTGACCTTGGAGGAACGATAACACTTGCAACCCGGCGAGGCCGTGGTACGCAATTCACCCTTGCCATACCCGACCCGGGAATCGAGGAATAACCAAGTCTATGAAAGCAGAACACGCGAACATCTTCGTTCACAGTGCCGTGCACGTCTTCAAGAAGGAACTGGGAATCAAGCTCTCTCGGGAAAGCCTACTGCGAAAAGAGAAGCCCGTGCCGGGACTTCCAGTGTGCATCGTACTGGGAATCACGGGCGCCATGAAGGGGCAGGTGGTGTATGCGGTGGACCAGAGTTTCGCCATGGAAATTGCCCACCATATGGTGCCGAACAAGCTCCCGTCGGAGCTGAAGAAACTGGTAAACAGTGCCGTTGGCGAGATCGGTAACATGATAACTGGACAAGCCACTATCGCATTGGCCGGTACGGACAAGACTCTACAAATCACCCCTCCCGCGGTATTCACCGGAAAAGAGATTCAGGTGGATTTTCTGCATATGCCCACCATCGCAATGCGCATGCTATCCGAGATGGGCGTTCTGGAAATCAATATCGCTCTGTCGGACGAGGAGTAGCGCAATGCTGCAAGGACTAATCGTAGACGATGCGGCGATCATGAGAATGCGCCTTCGGGAAATTCTGGAACCGGATTACGCGATTGTCGCGGAGGCGGAGGATGGGGATCAAGCACTGGAACGCTACCGCGAGGTACGACCCGATTTTGTGACGCTTGATATTTCCATGCCGCGCATGGACGGAATGACCGCGCTCCGGCGCATGGTGGAAGAGTTTGACCAACCCCGAATTGTGATCGTCAGTGCCGTGGGGCAGCAAAAACTGGTACTGGAAGCACTCAAGCTCGGCGCGTGTGACTTCGTGGTGAAACCCTTTGAGCCGGAGCGTGTACGAAAGGCGCTGGAGCGCGTGGCAAAACGCAGTACCGGGTGCGGCTAAGACGATCCGGAGAGAGCTGGTGCTCAGACCCTGCCGCCCCCACACCAGTCCCGGGCCCGGGGGATCACGCCCAAGGGTATTCCCGCTGGGTCTCCGTTATCTTACCGGTGGGAACCGCCTTACCGCTTGGCGGATTTCTGTCCCGCCGAGGCACTCATGATCGTCCTAAAGAGCTTGTGCCGCGTGCTCTCCGGGAGTCCATCAAATTGCACATGTAGGATCTTACTACCTCGCGATGTCCGAATTACCCGCCCCGGCAACGCCAGCTTCAGGCCGTCCCGTTCCACCCGGACGGTGAGTTGCGCACCGGCCACAAAGGTGCGTTTCGGATTCTTTACCGCCGCCCCTCCAATACTGAGGTCGTCGGTTCGTGAGGGGAGGAGTGCCCCTCCCGGCTCCCCCACCTGGACCGGAATTTCAATGTCATGCCGAAGGTGCTCCCGGCGTTGCACGTGGTCGATCCGATCGGTGTGGTCCAGATGGAGTACCTTGCCGGAGCTGTCTTTTACCACCGAGGAGAATCGAAACAGCCCTTGATTGCTGTTGCATACCACATCCAATCGTGTGCCGTATCCAAAAGCCGTGTAGCCGCGACGGAGGCGGATCCGCAACGAATCGCCGTGTACTGCAGCAACCGTGCCGGCTCCGCTGTTCATCGCGTCATCGGCAACCGAGACCTCCACACCAGCAGAGAGTTTGAGGGTACTCATCCGATCCGACGAGATATGATCCACCGTTAGGCCCACGCGGCGGGCGAAGTCCATGAGCTCACGCTCAGTGGCGATTCCCTCTCTGATTGCGCGGCGCGCCGCCTTGAGAAACAGAGCCGGATCATCCAGGAGCCGGTGCCGGTTGCGGGGATTTCGCATGAGCCAACCAAGCCTCGAGAGGATGCGCTCATCATCAGGAGAGAGGCGGCGTCCCGGCTGCGCCAACTGCGGCGACGCGCGCCGGCGTCGGCGATTTTCTTCCTCCTGCCTCCGGCGGTGGTGCTCCATCGTCGCTAAGAGAACAAGAATAATCGAAACAACTCCACCTAAAAGGACAAAATCCGCCACGGAACCGGCTCCCTGTAACATTTACTTCAGAATATCATAAATTTGACCTCATGGCAAAAAACTCGTGGTGGTGTTTGTCCCGTGGGCCGCACCTCCGTTAGTCTTCCTGGGCATACATGCGGGAGATCTCTTGATCGAGCTCTTGCAGCTGTCGTCGGCTGTCGGCACTCATCGATTCGATCTTTGAAACGACCTCCGAAAGCCGTTCAATCGCAGCGGCCCGGCGCTGCGTCACCTCGTGCATGCGGTCGGCCGCCGATTTTAGGGTTGAGGTGGATTCTGCGCTCTCCTGTGCCATTTGACGCGTCTCAGCGGCGGAACTGTTCACCGATGAGGTCGTATCCCGAAGCTCGGTGACGGAATCGAGGATCTCTTTGGAGCCTTGGGAGAGCTCCTCGAGACTCGAAATGAGCTCTTGAAACGTCTCACTCACTTCTACTACGCCGTCGTGAATCTGTGAAAACATCGCCGCGGCCTGGCTGTTAATCGCGCCGGCCTCCTCGATGTCTGAGACGCTCCCGCGCAGGGCATCAGCGATCTGTTTTGCATAATCTGATGAGTTAACGGAAAGCTGCCTGATTTCATCGGCTACCACGGCAAATCCCGCCCCGTACTGGCCGGCGTGGGCCGCCTCGATCGCAGCATTCATGGCGAGCATATTGGATTGCGCTGCGATCTTGCTAATCATCTGCACGAAATCAAGCATCTTCTGGGACGAGGTTGCGACCTTTTTCATCGCATCCTCGCTTTGGCGGATTTGATCAGCGCCCTCCTCGGAGGTCTTCACGAGGCGTTCCACCTGGCCACTACGGTCCCGAGAAATCCGCCCCATACTCTGGATTGAGCCGTTCATCTCTTCCACCGCAGCAGTAGCCTGCTCCACCGAGCTGGCCTGAGTGCCCATTTGTTCCTCAAGCGACACCGATTGCTCTTGCAAGCTCTCGCTACTCCGCGTGAGGCGGTTCACGGCCTCTTCAAGCTCCGTCAAGACGCGCTCACTATCGGAATTGTCGTCACTAAGCGCGGAAATCACTCCTTGAGCATCGGCTCCCGTGCGCTGCAGGTTATCACCGATTTCCGCGCTCTGGCGGAACCCCGCAAGGAGCGCCTGCAACGAGGCGTGTTGGTCCTGCAGCCGATGATGACTCTCTTCGAGGTCCTGGATGACTCCGGACGAGAGCCCGAACAGCGCGCGAGCAATGGCCACGGCAATCACGACGAGCACAAGCGCGAGCACCAGTGGTGTTACGATATCCGAGAAGGTAAACACCTCCGGGCGGAGCACCGGTGCCAGACCGAACACAACGGTAGTGGACAGGAGCGCCAAACCACCGAACGTCATCACCATGCGCCGGGAGCTGAAGACCACGGTGGCGTCCAGCACAAGGATCGCCATAATCGCGGTGTGAGACTGCAGCTCGTACAGTGACGTCCCCACCATAATCCGCAAGACCGTGAGGAGTATCAGCAGAGAGTACACGTGTACCGCACCGGCCGCAGAGAGCCGACCTTGAAGCACGATCAGGAGGGACGCGATAAACGACGCTACCAGCACCATGAGCATGGCTATTCGAAGCACCGCCTGTCCTTGAATCGCGTATACTCCCGCCAGAAGAAGGATCGCGCCAATGAGAAAGAGATTGATCCCCATGAGGAGTCGTGCCTTATGCTGAACGATCCTATCTTCATGCCGGAATCGATTCGCCAATCGCGTGTATAAGGAGGTAATCATACCGATATACCACCGCGATATCGTCGAGATGTCAACGACCAATACGCACGAACCGACGAGTCGTGGTATAACAGCCCGCATGCACCACATCCCAGCAGCCCATCCGATTCGTACCACGGCGGACAACCAATTTGCCGCCCAGACGATGACCCATCGACTCCCAGCCAACATCGCCAATGTGATCCAGGCCCACCCCGATTATCCCCCGAACGTGACGAGAGCCCTGTCGCAGCTGTCCGAGGAGATCGCCGGGAATCATCCAATTCCGCCACCACCGTTGCCCGCCTGGGACCATGATGTATGGCGCGAGGAGTATAGGCCGTACGCCGGCGATACGTGGCACGACACGGAGTGGTTCTTCGCCGAAACGTACGCCTTCCGGTTGCTCCTCGCCGCCGGCCGCTACTTCGAGACGGGAATCGATCCCTACGGCCCTATGAAAGCGGCGGAGCTCGATTCCGGAGCCCCGTTCTTTCCGGTGCAGCGCTTTTTCGCGCCGGAAGGACCGGCGGCCCCGCTTCTGGAAGGAGAGCAGGTCGCCGCAGCTGCCGTCCCGGCGCTCCTAGAAGAGGCGCTCCATCTGTCGATGTGGGGCAACAAAGCGGACATCTCCTTCGCTGCCGGTGGTCCTCTAGATCATTCGGCCGGGGAGCGGCAACTCTTGCTTCGCGACGACAGCGCCGCCGCCGCCGAAATCCTCGCCGGTGAGGGAGGCACCATCCACATCATCATGGACAACTCCGGCGCTGAATTGGCCGGGGACCTGGTGGCGGCGCTCACCATTATCCGGCTCACCGGAGCGGCGGTCACCTTGCATCCCAAGCTGTACCCTACCTACGTGAGCGACACCACCGTGGACGACATCCACACCTATCTCAACCGATCCGCCGAGTCCACCGACGAAGTCGTCCGACACTTTGCCGCAGCGGTTCGTACGGAGTTCAACTCCGGCACGCTCTCGCTTGCACCGGACGATTACTGGTGCACAACCCGCTTTCTCGTGGCGATGCCGCCCCGGATCGCATCCACCTTACAGGGCGCCACCCTGGTGATCGTAAAGGGAGATTTCAACTATCGTCGCGTCTTTCGCGATACGATCTGGTCCCCGGACATCACCCCGCAGGCCGCCGCCGGAACCACATTCCCGTACCCAATCCTTCTCTTGCGCACCATGAAGAGTGACTGCCTGACGGGCGTGGCGCGCACCGTCACCGACTCGTTGGACACCACCGAACGGGGGTGGCGGACCGCCGGAAAACGGGGGGTGATTCAGCTAGTCCCATGAGTTGACACCACGTTTGACATTCACCACACCCACACAGATAATTCGCTGCATGAGTGCGGGCTCCGGCACGAACACCCGTCTTCGCAAGGAACTAACCTTTCGTAAGGCGTTGGTAAGTCTCACGAACGAGCTGCTTGTCTCACAGCTGGATGCCACGTTCTACCAGACGGCGCTGGAACGTACCGTGGAGCTAGTGCCGGCAGCGAACGGAGGGAGCGTGCTGGCCCGTCACGAAGACGGACGCTACCATTTTCAGGCGGCGCTGCACTACGAACTCGGTGCGCTCCAGGAAGTATCGCTCTCGGAAGATGACCTCGGTGATCGCCGGGAACACACCGAGGTGACGGTGATCAGCGTAGCAGACTACGATCACCGCCTTACCCCTGAACAAGTAGACGTCTTCCGACGGGCGGGAAACCTCGAACGAATCCGGGCCACGCTCTCCGTACCGTTACGCGTGGGCGATGAGACGCTGGGATACTTCAATTTGGACAACTTTTCCGATCCCGAGGCGTTTGATTCGCACGATATGGAGATTGCCGGAGCGATTGGAGCGCAGGTATCGGTTGCCTTGTACCGGCTCGTCTTGGAACACCGCCTCAGAGAGGAACGTAAACGGTTTCGGCACATGGCGCACCATGATCCGCTCACGGACCTGGGCAATCGGCGTTTGTTTATGGAGTCGCTGGCCCGCGCGATTTCGGTCGCCGCCCGGCAGAATTCGCGCGTCGGGGTGCTCTTTATAGATATGAACAAGTTCAAGGCGGTAAACGACAACTTTGGTCACGACGCCGGTGACTTTGTCCTACGAGAGACGGCTCAGCGAATTCGCACCTGCGTCCGCAGCGGCGACGTTCCCGCTCGCCTCGGGGGCGACGAATTTGGCGTGATTCTGGTGGATATCCGAGGGACGGACGCCGCCGGAGTGATCCACGATAAAATCCAGGCAGCTCTTCGACACCCCATGCATTTTCGAGGACACGAGATGGTAGTCAGCGCCAGTATCGGCGTGGCGATTTACCCCGAAGACTCCGCCGACGTGGAAGGGCTCTTGCGCTGCGTAGACAATTCGATGTACCTGAGGAAAAGCGGCCACCCGAAGCCCGAATCGAGTTGACGCCCCGGCCGCGACGCCATACGGTACCGTATGCGGATGTGGCGTACGGCGGTGATTGCACTGATTGTCACGATACATGTGGGGTCGCCCGTCGTCCTGCTCGTGGGCCACTATCCGGCCGTCACGGATCAATGGGTGGGCTACGCGATTCCTGCGCTCGCGGTGTCCGCCGCACTATCGATCGTCTTCCTATTCTCCGTACCTCAGACGATATATGTGATCACCTTTTTATCCCAGTGGTTACTCCTGTACGTGGTAGGTCTCCCATTGGGTGGTTGGATTGGCCTAGAATTGGTGGTATCTGCGGCTCTGATCGTTGAACTCTCTCTCGTCGCCCACCCCTCCGCGACGGTCCCCACAGCGCTGGGAGCGATCGCATTTATGGCGCTCCAACAAGGGCCTACCAACGCGTGGTCCGTTTCGCTGCCCGGAGTTCCTGCCGGTGACATCGCCGGGTACACGATTGTAAACCTGCTGGTTCTCGGGACGGCCACCGTGGTGCGCGTGCTCACCACTCGATTGGAGGCAGCTCTCGACGTCAGTGAGGAGAAAAATGCGGTCATCCAGCGCTTGGTGGATGCAAACATGGAGTACCAACGGTACGCGCTGGAGGTGGAACAGAGCACGGTACGCGCTGAACGCGAACGCATCAGTCGTGAGATTCACGACACCATAGGTTACGCCTTTACCAACCAGCGTATGATGCTGGAGGCGTCCACCGTGCTGTTCGATCGCGATCACCAGCGATTGAAAGCGCTCATCCTCCAAGCACAGGAGTCCCTGAGCGAGGGATATCAGCACGTGCGCTCTGCGCTCCGGGAGTTGCGAACGGTGGGGACAACACGGCCCAACCTGAACGCGCGCATTCTCGAACTCACACGGCAGTTCTCAGATATCTCCGGCGTTGAGGTTCGCTATGAGGCGGTGGGGGCCGGCGGCACCGGCTCAAACGAACTCGACCAGGCGCTGTTCCGCGCCGTTCAGGAAGGAATCACCAACGCGTTCTGCCACGGAGCAGCTCGGAGCGTCACGGTCACTCTGTCCCGGAGGGACGGAGCAGTCCATCTCCGGGTACTGGACGATGGAGTGGGAAGCGAAGAAGTCCAGGAGGGAATCGGCATCACCGGCATGCGGGAGCGGCTTGCCGCATTTGGTGGAGATGTCAACTACCGCAATCTATCGCCGGGATTCGTGTTGGAAGTGGAGGTGCCTCGGTGAATATTGTACTGGTTGATGACCAACGGCTCTTTCTCGAGAGCATGCGGGCGATTCTCGAAAATGTGGACGAGGACTTTCATATCGTGGGGACCGCCGAGAATGGGGGTGACGCGGTGGCGTTAGCGGAACGGGTTGTCCCCGATCTGATCCTTATGGATGTTCGTATGCCGGAATTGGATGGAGTTGAGGCGACACGGAGAATTCACGTACAGTTTCCCACGATAAAGATCGTGATGCTCACCACGTTCGAGGATGATCAGTACGTTCATGATGCGATGCGCTACGGCGCCTCCGGATACTTGCTCAAGTCGATCTCCACCAGTGAACTCCTCACGGCTATCCGGGCGGTACAAGCGGGCGTAGTCACGATCGATCCGCATGTGGTGGCGCAGTTGATGCACACCGGCGATTCTTCCTATCATGACCCGCTCTCCCCTCCTTCTCCACCGGTGTGGTTTGACCGGTTGAGTCGCAAGGAGCGGCGAATACTTGCCCTCGTGGTTGACGGCTACCACAATCGGGAAATCGCTGAACACGTTCATGTGGCCGATCAGACGGTGCGTAACTATATCAGCGCCATCTACGATAAGCTTCAGGTGGCCGACCGGGTATCGGCGATTCGCATCGCCCGCGAATCGGGCTTGTTTTGATAGGCCCCCACCGTAGGGATAGTACAAATTGAGTACATCACAAGTACAGCTGTACGATTGCACTTTTCCTCAGTTATCCGCACGCTGAGTACCAGTCTTTTCAAAAGGAGAGGTGCTTATGAAGACAGGACGAACGATCATCATCTTGATGGTCATGGTAGGGCTGGTATTACCGCTCATGGCGGGGGGTCGACAGGAGTCGGCGCAGCCATCGGATGACGCAGTGGAGATAACCCTGGGCTCGTGGCGAGTGGATGACGTTGAGCAGATGAGTCGCCTCATCGCGGCGTTCAACGAGGAACACCCTGACATCCAGGTGAGTTTTGACCCCACTACTCCCCCGGACTACAACGCTACCCTCAGGCTCCAATTGGAGTCCGGTACTGCCCCGGACGTGTTTTATGCCCGGAGCTACGCCACCGGTCAGGACCTGTTTGAGGAAGGGTATATGCTCGACATGAGCGATGCTGACTTTGTGACCGAGCGGTACGATGAGGGAGCCCGTGCTCCGTGGCAGATGGAGGATGGAACACAGTTTGCCATGCCCTTGGTAGCCGTGAGTCACGGCGTGTACTACAACCAAGACCTCTTCGATGAGCTAGGGCTCGATATTCCGCAGACCGCGGTGGAGTTTATTGAGGTGGCCGAGGAGATCAAAGACGCCGGCTATATTCCGGTGGCCAACGGCCTCGCCGACGAATGGGATATTGCCGAGGTGGTTTGGATGAACATCGCTCCCAGCTTTCTCGGTGGCCGTGAAGCGCGACTTGAATATGAGGCGGGAGAGCGTCCGTTTAACGACGAGGCGATGGTGAGTGTCTTCGAGGCGATGGAGTCCTTGGAACCATATCTTCCCGACGGATACCAAGCGATTAGCTATAACGACAGCAAAGCGCTCTTTCTCCTCGGTGAAGCGGCGATGTGGTTCGACGGTTCCTGGACGATCAGCGAGTTTGAGGCGTCGGAACCCGATTTCAATTGGTCGGTTTTTGCACCGCCGGCCCCTTCTGCTGATGAACAGCGGATTACGTTCCATCCCGACGCGGGTGTGGCAATCAATCCCGACAGCGATCACATCGACGAAGCGATGACCTTTGTGGAATGGCTGTCCGGCCCGACCGCATCGGAAGTCCTGGGAAATGAGCTGGCGGGGTTCTTTCCGATGGTTACGGAAGCGCCGACGCTCACGAACGAGCATGCCAACGAGTTTCTCGCCCTCAACCAGGGACGAGAGTTAGACGTTCGTTTTCCGTGGCCGAAACTGATGAACGGCGACCCCAGTGGATACAATCTGATCCAGCAAGGTTCGATTGAGGTAATCACCGGCGAGATCTCACCACAGGAGGCTGCCGACCGCATGGAAGACGGCATCTCAGAGTGGTACGAACCGGCGATGTAACGTGAAGGAGCTGGGGTGTGCGCCGCGAGATGCGCACTGCGCGCGCCGCATACGCCGCCCCGGTTCTGTTTGATTGCGAGCGGAGGAACCATGCTGCAACGGCCCCATATATCACCGCGTGTCCCGGTCTGGATCTGGTATATGCTGCCGGGTTTGCTTGTCTACACCCTATTCATGGCTGTACCGCTCTTTAAGTCACTCCAGCTGAGTCTCTACACCGGCAGCGGATTCCGAATCGAGACGTTTGTGGGATTCGACAATTACCGACGACTGCTTACTCAGGGGGAGGTCGCGCGTAGATTCTGGGGGGCCTTCCGCAATACCTGGGTGTTTTTCTTGGTCCATATGGTGGTGCAAAACTCCCTGGGGCTGCTGTTTGCACTGCTTCTGAGTAATGAATCGCTCAAGTGGCGGTCCGTCTACCGGACGATCATTTTTATTCCGGCAACGCTGGCGATCGTGGTTACCGGATTTCTGTGGAAGCTGTTGCTCAATCCACAATGGGGCGCGGTCAACCTGTTCCTGGAGATGATTGGATTAGAGTCCTTTACACAACCGTGGTTGGGCCTTGAAGGAACCTCCCTGATTGTGATTTCGCTGGTCTCAAGCTGGCAGTGGGTGGGGATTCCCACCATGATTTTCCTCAGTGCTTTGCAGAGCATATCGAATGATCTCTTCGAGGCGGCCGATATCGACGGCGCCGGAACGTGGACTACCTTTTGGCGCATTAAACTCCCGCTGATCTGGCCCATCATGGGAGTAGTTTCAATCCTGACATTCACCAATAATTTCAACGCCTTTGATGTTGTCTTTGCCATGGCCGGGGCCAATGGCCCGCCGGGGTTTTCGACCGATATCCTCGGCACCTATTTCTATCGAGTGGGCATCGCCGGAGAACACCCGGTGGGTATTCCCAATATGGGGTTGGGGGCGGCGGTAGCCTCGATCATCTTTCTGGTGTTGTTTGTGGGCGTACTGCTGATGCGCAGCATCTTTCAATCGGACGGGACAGAGGAGTAGCGGCGCGTTATGGCGAAGGTTCAGATCCGGGGGCGCAACCTGTGGACTCATCTCATCCTGATGGTGTGGTCGATATTGGTGTTGGTGCCGTTGTGGATTATGGTTATCAATTCCCTGAAAACCAAGCTTGCGATCTACCGCAACCCCTTTGGGCTCCCCTCATCCTGGACGATTGACGGGTACTTGTCGGTGTTCTCTCGCTCCAGTTTTCCGCGGTACTTTGCGAACAGCATTCTGGTAACCACCATTTCAATCGTGGGTATCGTGCTCCTTGCCTCTCTGGCGGCTTACGCAATCGCTCGTTGGAAAAGCCGATTCTCTACCGCAGTGTTTCTCTTTTTTTTGGCGGGGATGATGATTCCGATTCGTATTGGAAGCATAAATCTGCTCATGCTGGTGCGGAACCTGGGGCTCCTGGATCAGCTGGCGGGACTTCTGCCGATCTATGTTGCAATGGGAATGCCCATCGGAGTCTTTGTCCTGACGGAGTTTATCCGTACCGTTCCCCCGGAGCTTACCCAAGCCGCGTACATCGACGGTGCGGGCACCTTTCGCATTTTTTGGCAGATTGTACTCCCGTTGACCAGGCCGGCGATGGCTACGGTTGCAATATTCAACCTTGTGGTGCTGTGGAACGACCTGTGGTTTCCACTTATTTTTATTCGCCGCGAATCTCAACGAACGCTCATGCTGGGCGTGACACGGTTGTTCGGCCAATACCAGACCGACTGGACACTCATACTCTCAACGCTCACCGTGGCTACCATTCCGATCGTGGTGCTGTATATTCTGATGGCAAAACAATTCATCGCGGGTCTTACCGCGGGGGCGATAAAGGGATAACCAACGCTCCCGCGCCAGGTTATGCGATCAGGCGACCGCGGGCAAATACCGATACCCGGCCGGTTGACTCGGAGACGACAACCGAGATCGCGTCGGCCGTGGCGGTAATCGCCCGGGCACTGGCATGGCGCGTACCCTCCCCATGGTGATGTTCCAGCGTCTGCGGATTCGCTGTGATGTAGGTCCCGGCGGATTCCACCGTTCCATCCGGTGCGATGACAAAGGCGCCGTCGATCTTGGAAAACTCCTTAATCGTCTCTTCTATAGAAGGGTCTAGGATATTTCGTGCCTCCCGGGGATATCCCAAAAAGGGATTGACGATCAGTTGGTGAGTCATCGACTGAATGTCGTTCGGCACCGCGATTACAAAAAAGCAGCCCACCGGTTTTCCCTCGCGCCCTTCTCGGCTGATTTCACCGGCTAATTCTTCCACTCGTTGAATGACCTCTCGCGGAATCCCGGGCACGGAAATGCCGTGGGATTCGGTTCGAATCGGTACCAGACGGATCGACTCCAGCAAACCTCCATCCCTTCGACCATAGGCCACGACCACGTTCGATATCCCGGTATACAACCCCTCCATGACCCCCCGCGACACCGCACTCACCACCGACCGCTCGTCCACCTCAGAAAAGGGATACGGAGCCGCCACAATGGTCTTCCCGCCAGCGCCGGAGGCCCCGGTGTCTCCCGAGTGGTTTGAGTCGTTCCCTGAAGCCGGACTGCTCTGGTCCGCCGTCCCCCCGAGCACGTACCCGTCAAACATCGCCCGCAACGGCGCCGGAATCCGGCCTTCGGCAAACGAGGTTGCCACGATCGCCGGTTTGCTGTTTGGGAGCGCATCGGCCAGGCCCATAGCGGCTTTGATGATGGCGGTGTTGGCACGGTGCGGATCGGTGGCGTGCCACTGACCCAGAACACCGGCTATGGAGGCAGGAGAATCGGCATCGAGCACCGCTTCGCGAATTCCCGCGGACCGAAGAATTCGCGCCATGGTGCCCATGGCGGCCAGGTGGTTCGTTTCTCCCCCGACAAACAGTACGACCAATTTTACGGCGGGGTGCGCAGGATTCCAGTTGATACCGGACCGACATCGGCCCAGAACGATGACCGTCTCTGAAAGATCCGGACGCAACGCGTGAGGAAATGCGATCTCATCGGCGACCCCGGACGTGGCGAGGGCCTCGCGCGCCAATGCGAGATTCGCGATCTCCTCTGCGCCCATTCCGGGAATCTGCTCGGCGGCATACGCCGCCAGCCGGCGAATCGCGTCTTCCTTATTTGACGTGGTGAGGACCACCGTCTGCAATGTCGCCCGACCGTCAGGGATGAGGTTAAGGGTGGTCAATTCTTGTTCCGGCAGCGCCATGCGCTATGATAATACAGATGTTGCGCTGGTGCCACGGCCCCGGGAACCGCCTCAGCACCGATCGACTACGGCGCTGCTGCGCTGGAATGCTGCACGAGATATGACAGAAGGTCGGCGCGGGAGGGAATCGTCAGAATCGCTGAACGCGCCGCTTCACTGTTCACAATACCGGCAATCCCGGCCAGCACTTGCAAATGTGGGCCGGGATTCTCTTTGGGAGACACCACAAGAAAGACGATGTTGGTCGGTTTTCCGTCGATCGATTCGAAGTCAATCCCCTCCGGAACGATTCCCACTGCCACGGTAAGCGAGGTGACCGCGTCAGACCGACCGTGCGGCAGCGCCACACCGTGCTGCATACCGGTGCTCATGGACTGCTCACGCTCAAATATCGCGTGGAGCACCGCGTCGGCATCGGTGATGCGCCCTGTTTCCACGATAGAGTCCACAAGCTCGCGAATAACTGTGTCCTTGTCGCGACACCGCATGGAAAGATGAATACACCCGATCGGAACATATCGATACCAGTTCACCACGGCACGACTGGCCGACTCGACCAGATGACGACGAAGTTCGGTCGGCTTGGAGACGTTACGGATATGACTCACCCGCTGTTGTAGACTCAGGATCGACTCATACACCAAGTTATTGACCAACGTGACATCGTCACGGCGACTGGTAAAGTGGAGACTCTCTGCGGTGCTCATCATCGCAATGAAGATCGATTCTTTGCGCATGTGATAGATACGTTTGTCCCGGTCCCCGTGCGACTCGTTTACGTAGAAACCTTCGCCCCGCATCGTATTCACGACGTCCGAGAGAAGAAAGTGCGTCAGATCTTGCGATCCAAACTCGAAGTCGGTCGTTACCATCTCATCGTCCACCACATCATGCCGCGTAGTGCGGACGTCGCTCTGCAGCAGGCGGTTGAAAATGGGAGGCCCCACCATCGTGGAAACCAACGTCATGAGAATCGTCACTCCAAACAGGCGGTCATCAAGCACGCCGGAACCAATTCCGATAGAGGCGATTACGAGAGCCACCTCACCCCGGGGCACCATCCCAAAGGCGATGCGGGTCGCGCCGGCTCCGGTAAACCCCAGCGACAGCGAGGGTATCCCGCACCCCACCAGCTTACTCACCACCGCCAGCGCTCCGAAGAGCAACCCGAAGAACAACACGTCCCCCGAGGCGATTACCGTGAGGTTGATGAGCATACCGATCACCGTAAAGAAGATGGGATCAAAGAATTGATGGACCGTCTCAATCTTTTCCTGAACCAAGTAGGCGATATCCGTATTGGCCAGCGACAACCCCATTACATACGCCCCGATGATCATCGCCAGGCCGGCGGCCTCAAAGAGGCCCGCCAGAATCAGCGCCAATCCGAGAGACAAAACGGCGATTTGCGGTGGGCTTTTCACCGCTTTTAGGAGCGTGCTAATGCGTCGAGCAAAGACGATACCCAGGGTGGTGAACCCCAGCCACACTCCGATGGCGCGACCGCCGATCGCCAGCACCTCCCGCCACAACTCTCCGTTCTGCGAGGTTCCCTGCAACGCGTCAACTCCGAGTACCACCGCCAGCAACGTGATCCCCACCACGTCCTCGATTACCGAGGCGGAGAGAATCGTCACCCCCTCGGGGGCGGCCATTTTGTGGCGCTCGCTCAAGATACGGCCGGTTATATCGATTGAGGTGGCGATCGCCACAACCCCTAAGAAGAGGCTGCGAGGATCGGTCCAGGTGGTACCCACCATGAAGCGCCCCACCAGAACACCGGCGATCACTGAGAGGATCGCGCCGCTGAGGCCTACCACGCTCCCCTTCAGGGCAAAGCGTAAGAACAGACGAATGTCGGTCTGCAACCCCATGAGAAACAACAAGACGATCGACGCGACCACAGCAAAGCCGTAGAGCTCCGGGGAAATGGAGAGCACGTTGGCCGCTCGCGGAAAGAGTCCTTCCGGGTAGCCGGGAAACGCCAGCGTTCCGAGGGCGTATGGACCTATGACGATGCCGGCAAAGAGCTCCCCCAGGATCAGGGGAATCTTGAGCCGCTTGGCCAACCGAGTGCCGAAGTATCCGGCAAAGAGGATCACGCCGATCTGAAACGCGAGCACCGTCATGCGATG